>JAFGJZ010000092.1 GCA_016928815.1 Spirochaetota bacterium | reverse complement strand
GAAATAACCCCCGGGAATCCCGGGGGTTACAATTGCTCGAAGCGAGACTTGAACTCGCATGGGCAAGACGCCCACAAGGCCCTCAACCTTGCGTGTCTACCAGTTCCACCATCCGAGCTGAATGGATATGATATCCAGATAAAATTTATTTAAATTTCTGTCAAGTATCTTACTTAGTAATTAGAGCATAAAATTGTACTACGTAACAGGTAATTTAGTATTGTAGACAGTTTTTGTCTATAACTTTTTTAAACAAATCATTGACAAAAGACAATTCATACATAAATTTGCATAAAAACTAAAGAGACATAAAATGTTCAGAAAAGGCGATAGAGAATATCAGTTCCAAAAACGAAATTTTGAATTAATAGCATATCTAAACAGCAAGACGGCTCTTGATGAAAAAATCCTCAATTTCTTTATTGAAAACGAAAGAGATTTTTACAGAGCTATTAAGGAAAACACTGAACTGCGGAATAACCTCTGTAAGGATGAAAAAACAGGACTTCTTACATATAAAGACACACACCTCCGTGATACCCTTCAGAATTATTACAATAACAGCCAGCAGCTGGACACTGTAAACGTTTCCCTGATAAGATTCGACCTTGATAATTTTTCAGGAATAAATACTTCTTTCGGACATAAATTCGGTGATGAGGTTCTTAATAAATTTGCCGAGATCCTAATTAGAAATTCCCGTCCGGGCGATCTCTTAATACGGTACGGAGGCGAGGAATTTGACGTCATAATAATTAATGATGAAGGAACCGGAGCTGAAAATTTTACGAAACGTGTGATAAATATCACCGGAAACACACTGCTGCGCTACAACAGGACGCCGGTCAGAATAACCGTAAGTGCTGGCATATCATCCAGAAACATTAAAATCTCCAATTTCATAAATAATTCCGGATCCGTTGACAGTCTGAATGAAGTACTCCAGGTTCAGGCCGACCATGCGCTTTACGAATCAAAGTTTACCGGTAAAAACCGTTTAAGTATTTTTTCCGAAGATAAACTCAACTACTACACGGAAATACGCAATTCTTACAAAAGAAGCTTTTCCGTGGTAAACGAGTGATTATCTGCTTATTACCGCTCCTGCTGAAACAAGTTCAATGGAATAGTCCACACCCTGATATCTTTTATATTTCGCAAGCAGATGCTGTTTTTCCTTTTCCGCTTTTATTATCTGGTTTTTTGTACGCGTTATTACGCTTTTCATGTCCTTGCCCTGATTATGCATTTCAAACTCCTGACGGTCAAGTTTCTCATTGAGCTCCTCAAGCTGTTTTTCAAATGAATATTCAATTTTTTCAATTTCAGGATCAATTGACAGATTCAGATTATCCTCAATGTCGGAAGTTTTTTCCCTGATCTTTTTCATCAGCCGGATTTTCGACAGGCGGAAATAACTTTCCGCATTTACGAACATTGCATTTGCCGAAGCGGCATGTTCTTCCGCAATTTCCTGAACAGCGGTCTGATGAAGTATATCATCTTCTATACTTTCACTTTTAAAATCATTCTGATTCCGCTGTGACGGGATGAAGACCGGGAAAAACTCCTTGGTCTCCTCGACACTCCGGAATGACACGACATAATTAAAAATCATTCCGCAGACAGGCTCATCATGATCGATAATCTTGATTCCGCAGTCGGAACATTCAAGGCGCGTCCTGCATCCCTCTATGACCTTATCCACAATTTCATGGCCGAAGGCGAGAAATTCAAATTTCGAATTCATGAGAGCAGTCTCGCTGTCAAAAGTTCCCGTTCTGCCTTCGTAACCTTCCAGAAGAAGTTCATAATGATTGTCTTTTATCTTCTTGAGAATTTTTCCGTCTTTAGGAAGAATTGAATTAAACCTCGTAATGAAATTCTCAAGCTGTCTGTTTGAATATTTACGTTCTTTCTGCGTAATACGGTAATACTCATCATAGTTGAAGTCCATGCGTTTTGATACAGTCAGTTCGGAAAGCTTCTCAAAGCTTTTTCTGGCAAGATTCACCGAATGTTCAATTTCGGAATCAACATCTTTTTTCCGTATTTTACCTGCAGTCATTTTCATGAACAGTGAGGAAAGATTCACCTCATCCTCTATCTGCCCCAGCATTACATCAGGCGTTCCAATGGATTCTTCGAATAAATTCAGTTTGCGGGTAAGCACATCGAGTATTCTTTCCGCAACTGTATCTTTGGTGGAAAAATTATAAATGTAAACATCATATTTCTGTCCGAAACGGTGAAGCCGGCCTATTCTCTGCTCAATTTTAAGCGGAGACCATGGAAGATCATAATTAAAAAGAATGTTGCAGAACTGCATGTTCCGTCCTTCTCCTCCAGCCTCAGTACAGATGAGAACTTCTGTTTCATTTTTAAATTTTTCGATTGCAATCTCTTTCTGATCCTTCGACATTGAACCGTTAAACACCTCTACTGAAAATCCTTTCAATATTCCGGCAAGATAATCCTGTGTCGTTCTGAACTGGGTAAAAATCAGAAATTTCTTATGCCCGTTTTTTCTCAGCATAAGCATCATGTTCCTTAGTTTTTCCGCTTTTTTGTTTCGGGTAATACCCGAAGCCAGGTTAACCAGACCGGTAAGCACCCTGATCTCCTCTTCAAGCTCGGCAATCGTTTTTTTTATTATTTCATCGCAGATTTCATCCTCATCATAATTTTCCTCATAATCGGGATCAAAATCACGGAGTATTTCGTCAGCCTTTTCCTCAATGACGGAATCTTCCTTCGCCCGTGAAAGCAGAGTTTCCAGATGATGCTTTCTGTTTTTAAGGGCTGAATAAAGCGCAAAACTGCTTGAATCAAGAAGTTTCTGAAAAACGGTCATGACAAAACCGACTGCTCTGTTTTCAGTCTGCAGAGCCCTGTTGAACTCCTCAATGACATATATGGTCGTTGCATCATACAGTTCCCTCTCCTCCGGAAAAAGTTCGAAGCGTATTGTTCTTGCATGTCTTTCCGTAAATCCGCCTATTACTTTCTTGGTTCTTCTCAGAAGCACGGTTGACAGTTTTTCCTTCAAATGGGAAAGATCCGCACCCTGTGTGCAGTAACTGTTATAAAACGTCTGAAACGGTCCGAACAGATTTTTATCAACCAGTCTGACGAGATAATACAGTTCTTCAAGCTTGCCTCTGAACGGAGTTGCAGTCAGCAGAAGCAGCGACTTGGATCTTTCCGACATGATTTCCGCAACATTATATGTCATGGTCGATGTCGAATCATCACGGCGGAGTCTATGAGCTTCATCAAAAATGACGGCATCCCATTTTGTATTTTTCAGTTCTTCAGAGAATGTCCTGTTTTTAATGAAATCAAGCGAGCATATTACCTTGCCGAAACTGTCCCATGGATTCGCCAGCGCATTTTTTTTCCGCTGACGGTCAAGAATTTTACGGTCGATAATTTCAAAAGTTTCTCCGAATTTTTCCTCCATCTCAAGCTGCCATTGAACAAGCAGTGATGCGGGGCATGCAACAAGTATGCGCCTGTAATTATAGCGGTAGATAAATTCCTTTATAATCAGGCCGGCTTCAATGGTTTTACCAAGTCCGACTTCATCAGCAAGAATAAAACGCTGGTTAAGTGAACTCACCACAATATGCGTACTTTCAACCTGATGTGCCAGAATCTTTGTCCGTGAATTTGAAAGGGAAAGAATTTTGTTATATGCATAGGCAAGCTGCAGGACATATGCTTCAATTTTCAATGAAAACTGAATGTCGTTGCCCGGCTGATAGGATCTGATACGTTCAAGAACCTGTGCATCGTTTTTTATAATCACATCCGTTTTTACGGATGAATCATCAGCAGTTACATCAAACAGGCTCTTTACCTGATTGTTTAACAGTGTATCCAAATTTTTCCCTTATTAACAAGACAAGTTTGAGTCCGGCGATGCAGAATTTATCACCGGATATGACATAAAATACCGGTTTTGACATTTGTCAAGGCTATATTTTATAAAAAATCCGCCCTTATTTACAGAAGATGAAATATTTTCAGATACAGATCATAATAAATATACAGATTAAATTTTCATTTCAAGTAGAGTAATTTCTCTTTCTCCTGTGAGTTTCTCATATACAATTACTCTCAACTTTGCTTTTTTACCGGCAAATGAATATCTGCATTCAAGCCTGAAATTTGTTCCGGCTACTATCTGTGTCTCGGCTTTATCTGTTCTGATTATTTTAAGACCCGGATAATCTTTCTGAAGCTCACGTTCGACATAAACCGTAATTTCCTTCACAGCTGAAGAATCTGTACTTGATTTCTCGTAACCGCCGGAAATAGTTTTTCCTGGATAATCCGTTGTTTTGCAGCAGAAAAACAGCGGCAGCAAAAACATCATGACAATTATTTTTTTCATATAATCACCTGTCTGATAAAATAACCCGGTATTGTAAAAAAATCAATTACTTAATTTATATTAACTGAAAATTCAAATCACAAACAAACATTTATTGACTAATTAGTCGGAATAAATAACCGTAATTAATCAAATGACTGATAAAAATTACTACATCTATATTCTTGAAACGGAATGCGGAAAGTTCTACTGCGGAATTACAGATAATCTCCGGAACCGTTTCCGTAAACATAAGTCAGGGAAAGGAGCCAAATTTACACGCTCTTTCAAACCGAAAAAAATTTCCGCAGCATGGTCCGCAGACAGCCGGGAAAATGCGCTTAAAATCGAAATAATGATAAAAAAACTTAATAGAAATGAAAAAGATAAGCTGGTGGGAAATCCGGATTTACTGCATGTTCTTCTGGATATTGACGAGAATGATTTTCCCGCTGACATTGTGAAAATTGATGAAAATGATTTCGTCTGAAAATATAATTTTAAAAGACGGAAGTACCGTTAAAGCTTCAGTGCCGATGATAATCAGCGCTTCAAGAGCTACGGACATTCCGGCATTTTTCAGCAAATGGCTTATCAATTCATTTGAAAGAGGATATGCTGCAAGAATCAATCCGTTTAACGGAAGGAAATATGCGATATCATTCAGTAACTGCAGATTTATTGTTTTCTGGAGCAAGAATTATCAGCCTATGATGAATTATATTAATTATTTCAGTAAAAGAAACATCGATTTCTATTTTCAGTACACATTAAACGACTACGAATCTGAAAACATGGAACCAGGCATCCCTACTCTTGACAGCAGAATATGCAATTTCATTAATCTTTCCTCTGAATACGGCAGTGACCGCATGGTATGGAGATTCGACCCGTTAATTCTTACAGACAGATTAAACGTAGTTACACTTGCTGAAAGAATTTTAAGAATTTATGAAAAAATATCCACCCATACTTCTTCGCTTGTAGTCAGCTTTGCCGATATTGAAAAATACCGTAAAGTAAAAAGAAACATGACTAAATCCGGAATAGATTACAGGGAATGGAATGATGAACTCACTGATAAATTCTGCTCCATTTTATTTTCTAACCTCAAAAACACAGACTTAAAAATCACCACATGCGCAGAAAAACCCGTTCCGGAAAAATACGGCATATATCCGGGAGCATGCATCGATGCGGACAGAATAAAATTACTCTCAGCATCAGCGGCATTTGAAACGATCCGGCAGAGTGATATGGAACGGAAAGATCCCGGTCAGAGAAAATACTGCAGATGCATTCAGTCAAGGGATATAGGCAGCTATGGCACATGCAGCAATTACTGCACTTACTGTTACGCTAATAATTCAGAATACGAGGTCATCAGAAATTTAAAAAGGTTTGATCCTGAAGGTGAAGGCCTTTGCTGCTGATTTTACATTTATTCCTTTCGCAGTCTTGTACGGATGAACATTTCAAACATCGTCTTATTCCACTTTCCCTTCTGAACGTCGCTTTTAATAATTTCGGAAGCTTCAAGAGGAGTCAGACCGCGCTTATATACACGGCTGTGACTGACAAGCGCTTCATAACAGTCAATTATGCCCATCAGCTGACCTTCCGGACTGATTTTTCTGATTCCTGCAGGATAACCGGAACCGTCAAGCCTTTCATGATGTTCATGACAGCATTGTTTGACAAGTCTGTTTATGTTCAGTTTTTCAAGAACCTCATAACCTTCTTTGACGTGAGTTCTCATAACCGCGAATTCAGACTCCGAAAGTACGGTTCTTTTTTTAAGAATTTCATCGGGAATATATATTTTCCCGATGTCATGAAGCATTGCACCCAGAGCAAGCTCACCGGTTTTAGCCAGGTTGATTCCGCTTTTATAGCAGAATTCAAGCATGAATGCCATACAGTTAATTGAGTGAATAGTCGTACTGTAATCCTTGTTGGAAAAATTTATAAGCGCTTCTATGTACTCTATGTTTGCTGAAAGTTCTTCAACGAAAATATCAACAGTCTGTTTAAGCCCCATAATATTTTCATGGGAATGGATTTCAAGCGCATCATCCATTATATCATAAAGTTCCTTTTTAATTTTTTCTGTTTCAAAATGCTGAATATAGCTTCTAAGATTATTATTAAATTTACGGTGAAGATTATTCAGAAAATTAATTTTGTCTTCCGAGTTAATGTAGAGTACAACCGTGTCAATATTTCTGTTGGAGATAGACTGACCGGCGGATTTATAAAGGATAAATTTATTTTCGGATTTTACATACAGCTGAAGTTTATCATAAAGATGAATTTTGGACTTGTCAATTTCATAGAACTCAGGTCTGTCCATCAGTCCACTGCTCGATACCACAGAAATTTTGTAATTTTACCTTTCATTGTATATACGTCAAGTCCCTGAAACAGGCTGTTATCGACGGGTATAAACTGATACACCTGATATTCCCTGCCATTGATGTCCGTTTTTTCAATCTCGGAAGGTTCCCCGATAATATTTATCAGACGGTCAATGTTTTCGCCGTTCTTAATATTAAAAAGATTCACATGTTCCGCCGAGAAAACTTCAATACTGTTAATGGAATTATTTATAGGAACTTCCAAAGTTTCAATAATAAATGTCCTGTATTTAAGAAGATATTTGGGATATTCACGGCCGTCTGCCGGTGAAATAAATTTACCGGTTTCAGTTTTAACCGGCTCCCCGATTTTTTTAATAATTTCCTCTTTACTGTCATTCCATGATATTTTAAGGTTAAATCCCGACTGAATGAACACATCAATATTATTTGTTATTTTAACAAAATCAGAACCGACTTTTCTGGTCAGATAACCGCCGAAAACCCATCCTGTTTTATCCGAATATTTCACTTTTACCCAGTATCCGCTTACATTATCTATAATTTCAAATGGACCGTCCGATTCCAGCATTTCAATCTCTGTACCCCATGGTATTGCGGCAAGTTTCCCGCTTTTCCTGTCCGGTTTCTCGCGCAGAATCATCCCGTTTTCCGACATTACTTTTACAATGCTGCTTTTTTCAGCGTTATTATCATCGGCAGTACCCGAATCTTCCTTGGTTTCAATTTTAGAACATGAGAACAGAACTGAAAGGAGTATCAAATAAACAGGCACTTTAAAAATCTTCATATTCCCAAACCATGATAATTATAATATTAAATAATAAAAAAAGCATTACCTGTTTATAAGATAAATTTTTGTACTTAAAAGTCAAGTTATTTCATAACTTGTAATATTCCATAAAGTAAAATTTACACCATTATCCCTGGCATAAATTAAAAACCCGATGTTAATCTGCTCATTTCATCAGTAAAATTTCCGATAATAGGCAGGAGGTCATATAAAAATGAAAAAAATACTCATTATTTTAACTATAATTATTTCCGCAGCATGCCAGAAGCAGATTGCAGTCACTAATTCAGAACTAACTCTCAATAATTTTTTTGAAAGATGCAATTCGGACATAAAAAAAGCATCAGGAACAATATCCTCCAAAAAACTTGTTTCAGCCCTGTTTCATCTTAACCGCATGAATAACGGCGGTTCTCACTACTATATACTGGAAAAGGAAGCGACAACTGAAATGCTGAATCAGCTTTCAACCTACAAGTATTCCGAATGCATTCTTATTACAAATGAAGGGAAAATAATCTACACAATGTATGACAATTCACTTCTCGGAAAATCCATTTATTCCATTCCCGGGAAACCGTTTGATACAATTACGGAAAAAGCACTGAGAAATGAACCCGCTGTTTCAGATTCGGTTAAATACGCTGTTACAGGAGGATTGTCGGATAACCTTACATTTGCATATCCCGTTTTTGAGGATGGGAAACAGAAGGGAGTACTCATAACATCAGTACCAACCAGATATCTCAAGGATGAACTTCCTGCAAATACATATGTGGTTGATCAGACTGGAATAATCAAATACCATCCCAATCATGATCTATATGATACTATAGATGAAAACTTCCCGCGCAGAGGCATTGACAACACAGTAAAAACAAAGAACGGGAGAATCATATATACTGAAATGAAGTTTGAAAACATTAACTGGTTTATTGCAGCTGTTAACTGAACTACTTGAATAGAAGGCGAATCTGCTGATGAACCTTTTTATATGTCTCAAGAGATTTTTCAGTTTCAAAATTATACCTGGAAATTAAAGACGCCGCCTCAATCAGAACTTCATCCGAAAGACATATTATATTATAGTCAATCATTGACTGCAGAAGTCCGGGAAACAGGATACCGTGATCAAAAACCTCCCCTTTATGAAAATATCTGCATGATTTCAGTTCGGAAACATCATTGTTCAGTTTTGAATTACTGAGCATGGATATTATAAGCAGTCCCGGTCTTACACTGGAAAGCACCGACTCTATTCCGCATTCATTTACGAGAATCACAACATCGGAGTTGCTGAGAATATTTTCACGCGTAGTGGCAAGTCCGCGGTTTTTTTCAAAATACATCATCGACTTTTCATCATCATCATAACCGAGAACCCTCAGCGCTCCCAGTTTTTTAAAAATTGCTGTCAGACGGATAATACCGGAATTAAGGCCTATAAACCCGATGTTGCAGTCATCAAATTTCATTTTGTTTGCTTTCAGAATTTTCAGTACTGAAGCCAGAATTACCGCCGGGTCTTCATCGTACAAACGGGACAGAACCGGAATTGTAAGCTCATCATAAATCTGTGTATAAAAATCCGGATCATTGCCGTCCGAAACAGTATGAAACCGTATTGCGCTGAATCCGTTTTCAATTGATTTAAGAACCTTTATAAAATTATCCGGAAGATCAAAATCAACACTCAGAGGAAAGGAATTGATGCCTGTAAAATGATGCATGATAATGGAATCAATCTGTTTTGCTATGCCGACATGATACAGGTCATGATGCTTTTCATTTTTTCTGACTGAAGATATCATTGCTGCCGTCTTCTCAGTTGCGGATTTCTGCGAAAGAACCATGTCAGGCATGGCAATGTAATTATATATTCCCAGTAACCTGATACTGTAGTCATCATCCGTAAGAAGCGGGAAAACAGGACTGATCTGAATAAGTCCCTTACTGATATAGTGATCAAGCATGTTTTCATATGAAATATTCTGGAATTTTTCCGTATTGCTTTTCAGAAGACTCACTGTTTTTAAAAATTTTACGTCATTGCTGCTGTTAAGATTTATTTCATATGAAACAAAACCGTTTTCCTCACCGCCGGATGATAAATCGGTAATTTCGCATTCTGCCTTATATAATTCATTAATCAGCACAGGTACAAAATTTCTCTTTACTTTCAGTTTCAGCTTAAAGGACAGTACCATGCATCACCTCATGAATTTACAGATAATTTCAAAAAATCAAACCGGATTTTTCACATTTAATAAAACAAATAAAAATAAAACAACAATAAAAAAAAAATGAAATCCCGTTTTAGACTGTACTAAAATTCCGGTAATATTTTTTTTCTGTATTGTGAAATATAAACTCCGGCGACTACTATGAAGGATGATGCTATCTGAAGCCTGTTGAATTTTTCACCTAAAACAGTCACAGCCATTACAAGACAGATGACAGGAATCATGTTTACGGTAGCAGCGGCCTTATTTGCGGGAATTTCCGCTACGGCATAATTATAGCATCCGTAAGCGATACCGGAAATAAACACTCCCAGGTATATGATGGAAAAAATTCCCGGAGCACTGAATTTAACGGGAAAAACATCATGTATCAGCAGAAAAGGCGAAAAAAATACAAGTCCAGTAAATGACTGGATTGCCGTGAGAAAAAGTGTCGAATACCTTGAACTCAGTTTTTTCAGAATAATTGTATAAAATGAAGCTGCAATCATTGCAATAAACTCAAAAAAATTACCGAGAAGAGGATTTGGAGAATATGCTGACGGTTCTCCTGTTATACTTAGCAGTATTACACCCGCTGATGCAATAATCATTCCGGCAATTGTTGAAATTCCGATATCCTCCTTAAGAATGAAATAGGAAGCAATCGCAACAAGCAGCGGATTAAGTGAAGTAATCATTCCTGCCTGCGCTGCATCGGTATTCATTAATGCAAGAAGTTCAAAAATGAAATAAATGCCGGGTTCAAATATACCTATCAGCAGAAGATACTTGATATCGCTTTTATAAATTTTCTCATGACTTAATTTTTTGATAAAAAACAGGAAAACCACGGAAGCAGTCAGCATTCTTCCCCATATTATGAAAAACGGGTTATAGAAACGGAAGCTGATTTTAAAAACGATGAACGAGCTTGCCCAGAAAAGCATAGCAACAGACAGCGCCGCATATGCCTTATAATCTTTGGAATGCAGTTTCAAAATAATCAGGAGTTTTTAAAAATTTCAAAAACTTCCTGGGATGATGATGCAGAAATAATTTTTTCTTTTAC
This sequence comes from Spirochaetota bacterium, assembly GCA_016928815.1. Lineage (GTDB taxonomy): Bacteria > Spirochaetota > UBA4802 > UBA4802 > JAFGJZ01 > JAFGJZ01. Next base: position 27,547 of record JAFGJZ010000092.1, on the reverse strand, counting down.
AGCATCATCTTTAAGAATAGTCATTATATGTGAAAGAATTCCCAAATATTCCTTATGCTGTTTTTCTCCTGCAGCGACAAGAATTATGATTTTAACGGGGATTCCGTCCATTGAATCAAATTCCAGACCCTTCGGGCAGATTCCGACTGCAAAAGACATTTTGTTTACAACATCGATTTTAGCATGCGGAATCGCAATTTCAAGACCGATACCGGTACTGAGGATTTCTTCCCTTTCCTTTAATGCCTTTATCAACCTGTTTATATCAGTACAGACATCCGATTTTTCGAAGGTCATTGCCAATTCTTCAATTGCTGCATACTTCTCAGTTGATTCAATTTTTTTAATAAATTTCACATCAGTGAATTCAATAATATTACTCATTTTTTTCTCCAACTGCAGCAATATTAAAAAGGCAGGTATAAATGTCAAATTAAAAATGCGGGATTTAGAAACTGAAAGGTAATCTTTTTGACTCACCGTCGGAAACAAGAATCTGTCCGTTTTCCTTGTATGTTTTGAGACGGAAATGCGTTACTGCAGACTGAACGCCTTTAATTGTAGAAAGTTTTTCTGAAACGAAAAAGGCAACCTGCTGAAGACTTTCTCCTTCAACGTAAACAAGAAGATCATATGCGCCTGACAGAAGAATCGCCGATTTAACTTCTTCAAATCTGTAAATATGTTCCGCAATTGAGTCAAAACCGACACCGTGTTCCGGAGTTACCTTAACCTCAATGAGAGCCCGGACTCTTTCTTCAAGTCTGATTCTTTCCCAGTTTACCTGAGCCGTATACCTGACTATTATGTTGTCATCTTCAAAAGTTTTAATGTAAGCATTGACCTGTTCAACCGGTATGTCCAATATTTTGGAAAGATCTTCAGGAGTAAGTCTTGAATTATTTTCAAGCAGCTCAAGAAGCTGTTCGCCTTTATCATCTATTTTATAACTTGAAATATTCATAAGAACCCATCCATTAATCAGAATTTCCGCATTGCTTCACGGTAATATGGAACACTGTAAGGAATGTTGTCATCAAGCACAGGTACAATCGGTTCCTTTCTCTCTTTAAAAGAGCGTCCGATATTCACACGGGCAAATTCACTTTCCCTGTTAAGCCGCGATGCATATTCAATGGATTTCCAGTAGCTGATCGCACTCCTGGTCTCGTCATTTCCCGTCTGATAAACGACTCCGATGTTATTATAAACGGAGGAAAGAGTCTGGAATATTTTTATATGCTGGGGATTTTCAGGCTTCACGCTTTTAATCTTCTCCGCTTCATACTCATAGATGTCAATTAATTTCAGGTACTCGGATTTTGCGGCATCGGAATTATTCATTTTATAGAATACATTTCCAAGTGCGAACATAAGTTCCGGCGAAGCGGTGAAGTCATCATAAAGGTTAAGCCAGCTGTTAAGAGACTTTTCATATTCCTTATTCAGATAATATATCCTTCCAAGATTATAGTAAATCTCAGACGAAGTAAAGCCCTGTTCTATTGCATTTTCATACCGTTTCTGCGCAATGAGAAAATTTGCGAGTTTATCATTATCCTGTTTAACTTCATCCTCGGACAGGGATTCCTGATCACCCATTTCAAAACGGATTTTGTCGAAGAAATAATAAAAAATGTTGCCCATAACGGCCTGAACTTTCCCATGTGATTCGGTTTCCACATAAAAATCATCAAGTTCAAAGGAAGCGGGATTATCAATTGCATTTTCTGCAAGCTTAAGCTGCTTCATGGCTTTTACAGGTTCTTTCCCTCTGTAATAATAATCACCAAGCATCAGCCTCGCGCCGAAATAATCTTCACCTTCCGCATCAGCCTTATCAATCGCCCGGAGAAGATGTTTTTCCACAAGCTTATAATTTTTCATTTTATCCGCAAGTTTTGCATAATAAAGATAAAGCGGCGGATAATTAGGGTCTTTCGCCTGAAGCGCGCTTAAAACCGTAGCCACTGCAGGAAAAGGCTCATCATCACTGTCGAGAAGACGTGCTGACTGAATTCCATAGTCAATCCTTATGTTCTGCAGATCTGTTTTACTTTTACTTAAAAAGTAATTTGCAAGTTTTCCGAGCAGGGCTGAAGGGCATTTCGGCAGAATTTTTTTATCACGAAGTTTCACGTAAATCATTACTGAACCCGGGAAATCATCCTTTTCGATATACAGATTAAGCAGTCCGGAATAGCCTACTACCGAATTATCATCATTTTTAATTATTTCCTCATAGTAGTTTTTGGCCTTAAGCAGCTGACCCTGATAAAAGTATGCATTTCCTATTCCATATAATGCATCTTCATTTTTAGGATCCTTATTCAGGGCCTTCCTGTAAAAATCAACCGCTACATCAAGTTTGGTTTCAATTTTCTCCAGAGCCGGATATTTATTTTCTGTATAATAATATTCGTTAAGACTGCTTTTGATGGATCTGAAAAACCTGTCAGGCATGCGCGAATAGAAATAACCTAGGGAAATGAGATTGTCAATATCTTCCTGTTTCGAAAATTTTCTGCCTGCTGAAATGTCATATCCTCTATTGAATTTGTTAAGGGCGCTTTCATATTCCTTTTTAAAGAAATAAGCCCTTCCATATTCATTATAGCCGTACACAAAATCCGGAACCTTTTCCTGTGCCTTGTTAAAAAGTTCTTCCGCTTTTTTATAATCAGGAATTTTAGGATCATTCTTACGTCTTATAAGTTCAACCCCGTCTTTAATCAAACTTTTTGCCCAGGCCGGTTTAATGGCATACTGATATGTAAGCAGTCCCGCAGTAACAGTCAGCAGCAGAGCCATAGCTATATTTCTTGTACGCCGAATCAGAATTTTCTGACGCTCTTTGCCTTCAGTTGTGTATTCCGGTCGTGCGTATAAGGTTCTGCGTGAACCGGAATCAGCCGTACCGCCGGCATTTATTTTAATATTTAATTTTTTCTCAAGAAAGCGCTGTATGTTGACTTCAGGACGTCCGTCAAGAATCATGTCAACAAGTCTTCGCATGTCCGCTGAATTAATTCGGTCATTAAGTATTACATCTTTAATAACTTCTGTCAGACCCGGTGGAAAGAGCAATAATGATTTTTTAACTTTTTTCAGTTCATCGGAAGAAAGATCCAGAGTGTCTCCAGATGTCTTTTTCTGAGCGGCCGGTCTGGTTACAGGTTCAGGTTCAGGTTCAGGAATATCGGAAATATAAGGCGTATTTTCAACAATATCTTCAATCTGATCCATATCAGGAATATCAGGAAGATCACTAAACAGATCATCCTGTACTTCCTTGGTAGCCATTAAATCCTCAGAAACGCCTGCAATACCCTCTGATTCGTCCAAAGTCAAATCCGGTTCTACGGATGCACCGAAATCATCATCACCGAATCCGGAAATATCAATATCAGGAATATCTGAATCACCTGCTTCATCAATTCCGCCTAAAGATTCAACTGAAAGATCGGAAAAATCGGGAATATTATCAGTAGAGCTTGTTTCAAGATTAATTCCTTCATTCATTTCAGTACCTGCATCAAGACTGAAATCATCAGGAAATGGAGATATGGTATCGTCAATTACTGCATTTTCGGAAATTTCCTGATCATCGACGGAATCAGGTTCATTTTGAGTAAGTGCATTAAGCTGCCCCATTGTAGAGGGAAGGCCTTCAGCAGCGGAATCTTCCGCAGCAGGAAAATCTTCATCGAATGAAGGTATATCGGGAAATTCATCAGCTGATGAATCAAATGTCCCGGTATCAAATGAATCGGATAAATCAGAAACATCTCCTGTTTCTCCTGTAATGTCGGAAAAATCATCAGAAGGTACTTCTTCAATAAAAGATGTTATATCCTGAATGTCTTCGTCCGCTTCATCAGAAAAGGAAGGGAGCTTAGGAAATGAGTCTTCGGAAAGATCAGGAACACTGCCAAGATCATCAAATTCATCAGAATCATCAGATTCTGATTCATCAAATCCGGAAGTGAAATCTTCGGTTTCATCTTCTTCAGATATACCGGCAGCAGGATACCTGTCAGAGTCAGACAGAGAATATATCTCACCGGTTTTTTCAGGAGCAGATGAACCCGGAAGAACGGAAATTATGCGTTCAATTTCCTCAAGTTCTTCAGAAGTATACTCAATCTGACTGTCCTGGTCCTGGTCTATCGTCTTTTTTAACATTAATCTACCGAATCTGTGAATTTTAGCTGACTATAAATGGGACATAATCAGATAATATTATTTGTGATAAAAAAATCAATATCTTTTTCTAAATTGCGTTTAATTTATTTATTCAAGTTTATAAAAAAATTATCAATCTTTTCTTTATATTTATCGACATATTATAGTAGTAATTGATTAAAAATTTAACTGCATATTACAGGACCATATGAGAAAAAAAGGAAAAGCAATTATATTTCTGCCGTTGATTTTAATTTTTCAAATATGCATTTCAGCAGCAGAAAACAATTCAGTTGACGAGTATTCATTGAATTTTTTAAAAACAGCATCCTCTCCCGTTCAGATTAAACTTATTAGAAACAAGAACAGCAGCCGGAACGTCAGTGTTGAAAACGGAGTCCTTTTTACGTGTAAAAACCGGAAAGCAAAAAAAGTCGGTATTTCAGGGAATTTTTCTTCATGGAAGGAAATTTCCATGAACAAAGGAGAAAACGGGGTCTGGTTCTATTTTCTATCCGATTCAGGCAATCTTGATGAAATTAATTACAAATTCATAATCGACGGAATATGGACATACGATACGGAGAATCCGGAAAAAAAAGATGACATGGCAGGTTCATTTGTATCGCTTGCATTTCCGCCTGCAGCTGAATTCTCACGCCATGTAAGCTACAGGATTATTGAAAAGAAAGACAGATATTCCACAATTGAATTCAGAATATACAACAAAGATGCATATTACATCTCTTTGGCAGGTGATTTCAACAGATGGAATCCGGAAAATGATGTTCTGCAGAAAGGCAGAGACGGAATCTGGACCATTACAAAAAAAATACCTTTTGGAACTTTCCGGTACAAATTCATGATTGATGGAAAATGGGAAGTTGATCTTTACAATGAGAATACCGGTTCAGATCCTGCCGGAGATATATGCTCCCTTCTGCACAATAAAAAGTAAGACCGCAAATCAGGACATAAAAAAAAGGGCTTGCGCCCTTTTTTTATGCTTCAGGACTTTCGTCCGTAATTTGATTATTTACGAGCAAGTTTTTCAACTTCAGCTGCAATTTGTGCAGGAGTAGCTTTTCCAGAAACAATTTTCTGCATTCCTGAATTAAGAGCATCATTTGCTGCTCCAGTAAGATATGCATCAATTACATCTGAGTTTTTAGCTGTAGTTGCAACAGTTACTTTGTCTTTAATTACCTGCGGTAATGAAGCAGGAACTTTAAAGTTTTTAAGTATTGGAGCAACAATCGCACCTGTTTTTAAACGCTCAGTAGTTTCAGGTACACTGTAGAAATAGTTAAGGAATTTAAGAGCAGCTTCACGAACGTCTTTGTTAGATCCGCCTTTTTTAGTAAGACCATAACCAACCTGAATTGCTGCTGCTACAGAACCAGCTGCACCTTTTTTCTCACCTGGGAATGCAGGCCAAGCCATAAGTCTTGTAGTATCCTGAACTTTTTTATTGATAGAACCGGCAGCCCACTGACCTTGAACCATGAAAAGAGCTTTTCCGTTTCCATAATTAGACATGTTTGTACCATAATCAACTGTTACCGATTTAGCATCAATTACGCCGTCTTTAACCATAGTTTCAAGCATTGCAAGAGATGCAACAAAATCAGGATCAGTGAATTTTTTCTTTCCAGCAACTGCTTTAGAAACGAAATTAAGATCACCAGACATACGTGCAACAATTGTTGACATCAGACAAGATCCCCATGCCCAGCCGTCAGCACCGTCTATTGAAACAACAGTTAAACCTTTTGCTTTTGCAGCAGGAACCATTTTAACTATGTCAGCATATGTTTTAGGAGTTGAGAATCCAAGTTCTTTAACAAGTTTTTCATTCATGTAAAGTGTTGTAGTAAGATTAGAAGTTCCTAGAGGAATTTCATATATTTCACCACGAGGACCCATTGAAGGAATAAGGCTTAGATCAAACATATTTTTATCAATATATTTTTTGTGATCGAACTGCTGTTTTGCTTCTTTCCATGGAGTTCCCCAACGTGCATCAGCACCCATGTAAGCCAGATCAGGTACATTTCCCGATGCAAGACGTGCAGTTACTTTCTGATGATATGCTTCATCATAAAGCATTTCATACTGAATTTTAATGTCCGGATTTGCTTTTTCGAAAGCATTTACAATACGAACCCAGTTTACACCTTCAGGATTTGAATTGTCTCCATACGCCATTGTGTCAACTACAACTTTTTTGCTAGCAGAAAAAGCTGGTACGAAAGCTACTCCGACCACTACTAACAAGATAAAACCTATCAGTGCTTTTCTCATGAAAGCCTCCCATAATTTTATTTTTTTCGGAAAGTATCGCTACTTTTCCTTTTATACTATTACTGATGTTTATTAAACAGCAGTTTTTTGTATTCAAAATCCGGGTATTTAACAGCTTTTTTTCATTATGCTATATAGCAACTTGAAATAGATACCCTACCTTAATTTATTAGTCAATCAAATTAATTCATGATTGAGATTTTTATGCTTCTAAAATTATGAAGTTTACCCTCATCCCCTCTCAAAATGAGGGTAAACTTCAGATATTTATCAGAACAACCGGATTACTCCTTAACAGATCCGGCAACAACTCCTTTAGTGAGATACTTGTTAAATGAGAAATAAATAACCATTGCAGGGGCCGTACCTACAACAAGTGCTGCTATCTGCCAGCCTAACTGCGTACTTGTAAGACTTGAGAATGAATAAACACCCACAGGCAGTGACTTTGTAAATTCAGTGCTTCCGACAATCAGAACAAGAAGAAACTCATTCCAGATACCTAGTGAACTTACAATACTTATCGTCAAAATAACCGGAGCGCAGATCGGCATGATTATTTTGAAAAAAGTCTGAAAAGGCGTAGCTCCGTCCATATATGCAGATTCAATTAAACTGTCAGGCAGGCCGCTGATATACTGAGATGAAAGCATTACAGCAAGCGGAATTCCGAATGCAGTATAAACAAGTATTATTCCTATGTGAGTATCAGTTAAATGAAAAGATGAAAGCATTAGAAACAGCGGAATAATTACGGAATTAATGCTTATTAAATAACCGGCTCCAATAATACCCATTATAACAACCGACATCTTTTTGAACCTCATTTTACTCAGGGCATAACCGATCATAAGACCGAAAAGCACGATAAAAAAAGTAGATACACCCGCATAAATTATACTGTTAAAAAATTTAAAAACCAATCCGCCCAAAGCAATACTTTTTCTGTAATTAAAAAGCATTGTTTTCCAGTTTATTTCAAATCTCATTGAAAAAGGAAGCTGATTTACATATACCAGATCATCGGGCTGAAGATTGGCAACTTCAGGAGGAAGCTTTTCCTTTAAAAGAAAGAATACAAGCGAATGTCGTCCAACATCAATTGTATTGGATTCAATTATCAGACGCGGCCGCAGATCATTCTCATAATCATAATCCGGCACTACAGAAAGCTGCGGTTCAATAACATAAAACTCATCATTATAATTCGCAAACAGATCATGAGGAAGAGAATATATATTCATGTTAAGTTCCTCATTTGATTTGAAAGAGGAATACATCATCCAGATAAGAGGAATTACGGTAATCAGAAGCCAGCTTATGAATACAATATATGAAATAAGTTTTCCTATAGGAAATTTAATTAGTAAATTCAGTACTTTTTGTAACATCTTCATTTCGTTATTTCTCCTCGCTAGGCTTAAATATTTTACCGATCAGATTCGATATTCCGATTAAGAGAACGCTGATTACAACGATTATATTTGAAATCGCAGCTCCGTACGCAAAACGCATTTCATTTGTATAATCCTGAAATGCGGTCTGATACATGTATATCGGAAGAACCATTGCATTATCACGCTGAAGCCCCTGTGTCGTCATTGCGAAAATAAGATCAAATCCCCTCAGAGAACCTGCAATTGCCAGAATTGAACAGACGATAATGGTACCTGAAAGATGAGGAATGATAATTTTTGAAAATATCTGGGATTCATTTGCCCCGTCAATTGTTGCCGCTTCCATTATACTTCCATCCATCTTCTGCAGATTTGCCAGAAAGATGATCATGAAAAAACCTGTATACATCCAGATGAGAGCAAATCCGATCGGATAAAAAACAGTCGACGGATCAAGCATCATTGTAAACTGAGCATCAGGATCTTTGGTGAAAATCTGTATTAAAGTGGACATTGGACCGTCTGCAGCAAACAGCCTTCTCCATAAAAGTCCTATTACAATTGTTGAAAGAAACTGCGGCAGAAACACTATTGTCTGGAAAAAAGCCCCGCCGCGTATAAGTTTCCTGTGAAGAATATAGGCAAGCATTAGCGCAATAGGAATCTGTCCTCCGACAGACACGACTACAACAATCATGTTATTTTTAAGCGCATGATAAAAATTAGGATCCTTCAGCATCGTTGCATACTGCAAAAACCCTACAAAATTCCAGCCTCCGCCTTTATTCGGATTGTAATCTGAAAAACTAAGCCAGATAGAATATAATACCGGATAGGCAACAATAAACAGATAGATTAAAAGCCCCACCCAGATGAAACTAAAATAAACAAATAAGTCATGACGATCTCGTTTTTTCACTCCCTGCTCCTGTTAATACAATTTCCGTTAACCGGTTAAAATCACCGATTTGCCGTTTTTAAATTTTTTATCAATTCATATACGCCAGCTGTTACAATTTCAGCAGGATCACCTGCATCATTTTAAGACAGACGTATCATTAATATTCCTGTTCTCTTTATCATTAAAATCCGATACATTCTGGATGCTTTTCATAATACTTTCAGCATCGCTGCGAACTCCGATTCCGTTATCCGGAACTTCCAAAACAGCCGAAGACTCCCTTATTATCAGAGAGGCCGGTATTATTAATTTTTTGAAATTTACATTTTCGTTTTTTATTTCAGCTATCATCAGTTTTACTGTTTCACGCGCTATTCTGTCAAAATCAACTGCCATTGTCGTTATTGAAGGATGAAATGTTGAAGCAGGACCGATATTGTCAAATCCGGAAACACTTATGTCTTCAGGAACTCTTATTCCGGCTTCAATGAAACCCTTAATAAGCCCCATTGCCATTAAATCATTTGCGCAATGAATAAAGGTCGGTCTGTTTTGCAGTGATAAAAAATATCCTGAAGCTTCATATCCGCTGCTGTATTCATAATCACCCTGATAAAGAAGACTGTCATCTCTTGCAATACCATAATTATCAAGCGCTGTGGTATAACCGGCAAGCCTTTTTACACCGACCGAATAATCCAGTATTCCATGTATGTAGCCTATAATCTTGTGTCCGGTACTTATAGCATATTCAATGGCAGTATAGGTGGAATTGTAATTATCAACAACAACCGCCGGAATATCCAGTCCGACTACATCATTATCAGTCATGATTACCGGTTTTTTCGAGGACAATTCCAGCAATTCCTGTCTCATTACGGAAAATGCAGTAGCTACAACTCCGTCAAGATTATCAAGATTTACACTTTTCGGATCAGTAAAAAATATCAGATTGTAGCCGTGAGCGCTGAATTCTTTCTGTATTGCTTTAAAAACCAGGCTGTAATAGGGACTGGAAATGCCATGTTTAAGTTTTTCATAAAGGTAGAAACCGATATTTCCGGTAGTTACATCATTATTACGCGGATTTGAAACAAAAGTGCCTTTACGGGGGATTCTGTATAACGACTTATCTTCCACAAGATCTTCAACAGCTCTTCTGATAGTCATGTATGAAAAACCGAAAATCCGTGCAAGCTCACGTTCACCCGGCAGTCTTTCACCGGCTTTCATTTTTTTAATTTTTTCCGTAAGCCGGATTTTAACTTCATTATATTTGGTATCATTAATCTGCATTGCTATGTAGTTACCTGTGATGCTATATAGCAATACAGGTGATTTTTTTGCAATTATTTTTTTTATTTTGAAAAATTAATGTTATTATTACCTAAATTTTAAATTTTCAGATAAATTGTATTGACGATTCATGTATACGTTTACACATTTACATTTATGGCAAACCAGAGAGATGTGGCAAAAGAAGCCGGCGTTTCAAGCGCAAGCGTCAGCAGATACTTAAACAATCAGAATCTTGTCCGTTCTGACACTGCTAAGCGTATAAAAAAAGCGATTAAAAAACTTAATTACCGGGCTGATTACTCAGCTATGTCATTAAAAACAGGTAAATTTTTTAGAATTGGAATTATCGTTCCGTCAAACGGACCGTTTTACTGGCAGATTCTTTCTGAAATTGAAAAAATTTTAAGTGCTGCCGGATATTTTACAAATGTTTATTTCGTAAGAAAGATAAATATCGGCGGAAATTACCACAATTTCAACTTTTCGCTAATCAATAACCGCCAGGTTGACGGATTCATACTTTTTCCGCTGATGCGGGATACGGATAATGAAATTATTTCCAGATTACTGACAGTTAATGAAAAATTTGTTGTAATTGACAGGGAATTTGAAAATAAGGCCATTAATCAGGTTGTTGTGGACAATTACAGATGCGGCACAACTGCTGCAGAACTGCTGATAAACTCCGGCTGCCGCAAACCGCTTTTCATATGGGGCTTTAAAGACATGTGGTCATCGCAAATGCGTTATAACGGGTTCAGAGAAACTTTTAATAATGCCGGAATTTTATTTGATGAAACGAGGGAAATTTCAGGTGAATTCAACGCTGAATACACTTATGATTACGTAAAAACCCAGTTCAGTGCAATACCGGCATTTGACTGCGTTTTCGCTTCGAATGATTTTTCAGCAATGGGGTTCATGAAAGCTGCTTCTGAACATGGTCTATCAGCAGGAAAGGATTATAAAATAATAGGATTTGACAACTGTGAGACTTCACCTTTTTTTGACACACCATTAACTACATTCAGTCAGCCGCTCAACGAAATTGGTGAAATTGCTGCAAAAATGCTTCTGGATCTTTTAGGCAACAGGGTTCTGAAAGAAAATAAAATTCTGCTTCAGGGCAGTTTAATAAAAAGAGACACAGCATGAAGGCGGGAAAACAATTTTTGAAATTATTCCGTAATACGGAAATATAAATATAAAGGAGATTTTATGAAATTCGGCTATTTCGATGACGAAAACAAAGAATATGTAATTACCACACCTGAAACACCATATCCATGGCTAAATTATCTCGGCTTCGGAGATATGACAGGTATCATATCAAATACCGGCGGAGGATACTGCTTCTATAAAGATGCAAGACTCAGACGTCTTATCCGGTACCGTTACAACAATATTCCAATCGATATGAACGGTCGCTATTTCTACATTAACGACGGCAAAGACATATGGTCACCGTCCTGGAAACCGGCTATGACAAAACTGGATTCATATGAGTGCCGGCATGGTCTCGGATACTCCAGAATTACAGGTTCGAAAAACGGAATAAAATGTTCGGTACTGTTTTTCATTCCAAAGGATGATGCATGCGAAATTCATTCGCTGACTCTTGAAAACACATCAACTGAAAAAAAATCATTCAAGCTTTTTTCATTTGTTGAATTTGCACTCTACAACGCACTTGACGACATGACAAATTTTCAGCGTAATCTCAATACGGCGGAAGTAGAATTCAAGGATAATGTAATATATCATAAAACCGAATACAGAGAAAGACGCGATCACTATACTTTTTACGGAAGCGACACTAAAGTAGACAGTTTTGAAACCGACAGGGATACATTTATCGGAGCTTTCAACACCATAAGCAATCCGGATGCAGTAAAAAAAGGAGACCTGTCAAATACAATCGCAAGCGGATGGTATCCATGCGCATCACACGGATTTAATATTGAACTCGCTCCGGGAGAAAAGAAGACAATTAATCTTGTTCTGGGTTTCATCATAAACAAGGACAGTGAGAAATGGGAATCAAAAAATATCATTAATAAAAAACCTGCAATGGAAATGATAAAGAAATACTCTGCCGGTAAAATCAATGATGAGTTTAAAAAAGTACAGGAATATTATGACAATCTGTTTTCCGTTTACCGTGTTAAATCGAATGATGAGGTTCTGGACAGAATTGTAAATACATGGAACGCATATCAGACAATGATTACATTCAATGTTTCCAGAAGCGCTTCAGGATTTGAAAGCGGTATCGGCCGTGGAATGGGATTCAGGGATTCAAATCAGGACTGCATGGGTTCAGTATCAATGATTTCAGACCGTGTTAAACAGAGAATAATTGATCTCGCATCCACTCAGTTCAGCGACGGATCAGCATACCACCAGTATCAGCCTCTGACAAAGAAAGGAAATGCCGACATAGGCGGCGGTTTCAACGACGACCCGCTTTGGCTTGTAATGGCAATAAGCGAGTATATAAAGGAAACTAACGATTACTCAATTCTTGATGTAAATACTCCATTCTCCGATAAACCGGGAGAAAATTTTACATTATTCGACCATCTGATTGCGTCTGTGGATTTCACACGCACCCATATAGGTCCTCACGGACTTCCATTAATAGGAAGAGCCGACTGGAATGACTGTCTTAACCTTAATGCATTTTCAACAAATCCGGATGAATCTTTTCAGACATGCGGAAACATCGACGGAAAAAATGCCGAATCCACATTTATTGCAGGCATGTACATCAAAGCCGTTCCTGAATTTTTAAAAATTGCGGAAAAAGCCGGCAGGAAAATTGATGAAAAAATGTATCAGAAATCACTTGAAGAAATGAGAAATAATCTTGATAAAAACGGATTTGATGGAGACTGGTTTCTCCGTGCATATGATGATGCCGGAAACAAACTGGGTTCAGCTTCAAATGATGAAGGAAAAATTTTCATTGAACCGCAGGGAATGTGCATCATGGCAGGCATCGGACTTGATGACGGACGCGCCGTCAGGGCACTTGATTCCGTAAAAAAATACCTCGGAACAGAGCATGGAATTAAGCTTGTAAATCCGGCTTTTACTACCTACAGAAAAGAACTGGGAGAAATAACCTCATATCCGCCGGGATACAAGGAAAATGCGGGAATTTTCACTCATAACAATTCATGGATAATAATCGCCGAGGCTCTGGCAGGCAGAGGAAACGCTGCTTTTGATTATTATAAAAGTGTTTCAGGACCATACAGGGAGAACATAAGCGAGATTCACAGAATGGAACCTTACGTATATGCGCAGATGATAGCAAGTAACGATTCACCGCGGCCGGGAGAAGCAAAAAATTCATGGCTTACCGGGGCTGCAAGCTGGTATTACGTAGCAATGACACAGTATATTCTGGGAATACGTCCGGATTTTGACGGCCTCATCGTAAATCCTGCTCTTCCTGATTCAGTTACTGATGTAACCGTTCAGAGAAAATTCAGAAATGTCAAATATACAATTCAGATTAAAAGAGGCGGCAGAGACAAGGGGCTTTCATCTTCGACAGCCGGTGTTGAAATTTCCGGAAATAAGGTTCTCAGCGCAGGGAAAAACAGCGAAGTAAGTCTCACATATAATCTGTAAAATTCTTTTTTTCAGAAAAATTTCAAAAGCCTTTCTCTCCGGAGAAAGGCTTTTTTACCATATGCAAACCTGAAATTAACTTGCAAAAAATTTTCCTGACACGACAATACATCCATGATAAGTCTTGAAAAAATTAAAAACGCTTATGACGGCTTCGGGCGTGAGATTTTTGCATTTATTTTCAAATACACCGGAGATACTGAAACATCAGAAGACATACTTCATGATGTTTTTACCAGACTTATTGAATATTCACATAAAAAAAATGTTAATGATTCCAATATCCGTGCTCTGCTTTACAGAATGGCCAGAAACATCTGTATTGATTATTCAAGAAAAAGTTCATCAAAAAATATCAACTGCGATCATGAAACTCTTGATGCAGCAGAGTACAGGAAAGACAGTTCAGAAAAGGATGACAGTTCTGCAGTTCTGGAAATATTGAACGAATTAACCGACATGCTGAAAGAACCTGAAAAATCCATTCTGATCCTTAAAAAGGCCGGGATGACTTTCAGGGAAATTTCACAGCTGTTGAAAATTCCGGAAAGAACACTTAAAAGAAAAATGAAAAAAATTACAGAAGAACTGAAAATTAAATTTCAAAATAAGGGTTTTTTTAAATAAACTGGCATGATTTATCTAAACCGTACGTTGTATTAATGAGAGAAAATGAAATGAAACATCTTACAGAAAATGAAATAACTGCTGCAGCTGCGGGAATAAGGAACAGGAAATCTGAAATGCACATTTCCTCCTGTCCGGAATGCGGAAAAAAAATCAGTATTCTTCAAAATGCACTTGCACCTGATCCTGAATTTTTTGATTCAATTCAGCCTGATGTCTCTGTCAGAAATTCGGTAATCAGAACCTGGAATGTAAAAGCGGATCAGCTGTCGATGCCGGGGAAAACAGGACTGTTCAGACCGGAACTTCTAAAATATGTTATTCCTGTTTTCACAATCATTATAGTCTCATTATCAGCCTTACTGATTTCTTTTAACAGCGGAAATACCTCATCCGGCCTGCAAAAACTTCCGGATTCGGAACAAATCTACAGGATAATAAGTACGAATTTATATGACAGCCGTATGGAGGAAATCAGGTTTGACAGCAATTTAACATATTATACCGACACATCGCATTCCCTCAAAGCAGCAATTGATCCAACATATTTACTTTCAGTATTTCCGGATACCGGATTTTCATTTACGGCTCCAGATGAAAACGGGAATATCAGCATTCGCATTTTGAAAGGAATGCTGATATCATCTTCATCCGGAAGATATAAGTCCGATGTTTACTGCAGTACTTATACAATCACGCCTGCAGGAACAGAATTTCTTGTCTACTATGACAATGTCCGTTTGTTCGTTGCCGTTAGGGAAGGTTCAATCGCATTAAAAAACTCCGGCAATCCCGATGAGATTCGAATCAATTCGGGATATATGTGGTCTTCAATGCTTCCTTTGAAAACAGTTAAGTGCAGCAATGAAACGCTCAATCTTTTCACGGCGGAAATCAGTTCTGAACTTAAAATTGCCGCATTTGAAAGACTCAACAAAAATTCAAACATAATACGAATGACTAAGAAAGAACAATCATCAGAAAGTTCAGTTAATCAGATTAAATCCGAAGGAATTCAAAATACGGATAAAAGCAGCAGGGCGGAAATAATTAATACCCGGAAAGAAGGTTCATCTGACACAAATCTTAATTCAAAACCAAATACCGGAACTGAAACCGGTAAAAACAAAGGACGAAAATAGCAGCGTATGAGCTTTTATGTTTATGGAAAGAATCAGAAATACAAAGATAGCGAAAGGTTTAGCACATGCACAAAATAATCATCCTCTTCATCTGAAACTCCGCTTCCGGAATAAATGAAATAACTTCCGGAATAACGGAAACCCAGTTTCATGTGATCATAAAACTTAACTTTCATTCCGACATCACCTGATACCAGATAATATCCGTCTGAATCAATTCCCGTTGACAACCCTGCCGCAACAATAATGTTTTCACTCTGGGACATATCCAGCCCACCCCGGAATTCTCCGGAAGAATAATCTTCATCGTAACTGATATAATCAGTTTTTTTTAAAACAATTGAAATGTCAGCCGAATACTTTTCTGTTAAATCATAATCAGTATATATCCGTGAAATAAATTCTTTTGATCTGTTGGAACCGTTGTAGTCATAATCCCTAACTTCTGCGGAAAAACTGCATCCGGCAAGCAGTCTTTTAAAAACAGCCATGCCTCCGATGTCGACCAAATGTGATGAAAATGACGCTTCACCCGCGGTATATACGTACTGGCCATTGATGGCGAATATATCACAGGGATAAAATGAAATTTCAATGCCCGGCTGATGAAGCATTACATTTCTTTCATTCCCGTCATAATCCGTAATTTCATATGATATGAATGCTGAATATGATGCAGTTAAATCTGCTCGTGAAGACATTAACATTATCTGAACAAAAGGGTTAATATAATCCATCGTTTTACTTCCGTTGTCAGAAACAGATGCATTCACTCCTGCAGCCATTCCGGTATCGTAAGCTGCAGACATGGATACCGCAGCTGAAAAAACATATAACATTAAAATAAATTTCATCAGCTTCATAGAACCTCTGCATCACAGACTCAGTCAGAAAACTGAAAGAGTCTGTGATCTTCGCTCATCTTTTTTTGCCTGCAGATGTTTTCTGCATTTTCATTTCTCCGGATCTTGTACGTTCACGAACCATATTTTTAATTTCTTTATTTAGTTCCTGACACTCCTTGATTTTTTCCCTGATCTGAAGACGGATTCGATCCCTGTTCTGTTCCTTTAATGCATCACTGCCCTCAATATCCTTTTCACGCAGTCTGTCTCTGTCAAGTTCT
The DNA here is from genome assembly GCA_016928815.1 of Spirochaetota bacterium. Taxonomy (GTDB): domain Bacteria; phylum Spirochaetota; class UBA4802; order UBA4802; family JAFGJZ01; genus JAFGJZ01. The sequence continues at coordinate 10,924 of JAFGJZ010000092.1, read as the reverse complement.
CCATTCTGTCCTGAGTCTGAATCAATTTTAAGTTCATTCGAACTGCCGGATTTAATTTCCTGTGCATAAATTAAATTGCATGCAAACAGAATTAAAAATGCAGTCAATAATGCCTTTTTCATTTCTCCTCCTTAAAAATATCATTTTTTTCGAATCTGAAAATATAACGAACGGGAATGAATAAAAGTGCCATTTAAACTGAAATTTTTTAGTAATCCATAGTTTATAATTCAGACTGATGAGTTTTTAATTATATTCCTTTTGATCTTCAGGAAATTGTATTTTTAGCATCATACGGAGGTTTTTTTTTTTAAGTTTTGTTTTTCTCTGATTTTTTAAAAAATTTTAATGCATCTTTTACAAAACTAATTAATAAAAACTTTATTACTGTATAACTAATTAATAAATTTAAAAAATCTTCTTTTTTTATTTCATTATTAAAATTCAGATCCTTAAGAACTCTATCAAAAAAAAGTACAAAACCGACAGCTAACAGCTTACTCAAACTAATTCTGAATTTGTTTCTATAAAGGAAATAAATGTCACACTGACTATCGTCAAAATCCACTCTGAGACATTTCCATCCGTCTCCGGGAGCCAGTCTCTGATATTTCGTAAGACCTGATACAAACTGATCGAAATCCAGATTGTCATGACAGTAAAGAAAAATCATCGTAATCAGTTTTCTTCTGCTTATATTGTATTTTTCCGCGGTTTCTTTCAGTTTTTCTGCAATTGAGCGGCTGATATTAATGCTTGTATGATACATATTTCCTCCATGTTTTAACTCTCATAGATATAACGCTATTTTCATGAAGAAATTGAAAAAAAAATGTTCATTTACGGAAAAATTTATTTTTCCGTAAATTGCGGTTCTAATATTTTAAAAAACAGCAGGTAATAATGACTACTTACAAATTCTGCAAAATGAAACAGGAATAATTAAATCAGGCTGTTCATGAAATAAATTCATCTTTACCAAACTTATAAACTTTTTGCTTTTGCATTTTCACGGATCAGATTAATTCTCTGGGCAACACATTTATGTGAAGTCAATGGGTCCTCCGGAGTATTGAAAACATAATCCTTCAACCGTTCAACAGTTGTGGAAGCGACATGCAGTCTTGTATCGGAAGATGCATAATATATCAGAACATCTCCGTTCTCACGGCACACCCATCCGTTTGAAAAAACTACATTTGACACATCACCGGTTCTTTCATCACCTTCAGGTGCAATAAAATAACCGCCGGGTCTGCATATTACCTTATCAGGAGAATTGTTATCTGTCGCAAACAGATACAATACATAACGCAGGCCGGCTGCGGTATTCCTGACTCCATGCGCAAGATGAATCCAACCCGGCGAAGTTTTAATAGGCGCCGGGCCCTGCCCGTTTTTTGATTCTTTAATCGTATGATATACTCTCGGATCAACTATGGATGAGCTTTCCACTTCAGCACCAAGCATGGAATCAACAAGTGCCCATCCTATTCCGCCTCCGCTTCCTGCATCAATGAAAGAATCCTGCGGACGGGTATACAGGGCGTATTTACCGTCAACAAATTCAGGATGAAGAACAACATTACGCTGCTGTGAAGGCGAAATAAGATCCGGGAGTCTTTCCCAGTGATTCATATCCTTAGTCCGGCATATTCCGCACTGCGCTATAGCAGATGACAGGTCTCCCGGTGCCGCAGCCGGATCCTTTCTTTCCGTACAGAACAGCCCGTAAATCCATCCGTCTTCATGCCTTACAAGACGCATGTCATAAACGTTTACATCCGGATCAGCTGTTTCCGGAAGCAGTACAGGTTCATCATTAAAAATGAAATTATCAATTCCGTTTTTACTGTGAGCAATAGCAAAAAATGATTTCCTGTCCAATCCTTCAACTCTCAGCGCGAGATACACTTCTCCGTTAAATTCAATCGCACCCGAATTAAAGACAGCGTTAATACCGAGCCTTTCCATAAAATACGGATTTGTCTCCTTGTTAAAATCGTAGCGCCAGTTCAGAGGGATATGATCTGCAGTGATTACCGGATATTCATATCTTTCAAACCATCCGTTTTTTGAAAAAAGCATTCTGTTTTTTCTTTCAGTCAGGTTTTTATGTTCTTTTATAACTATTTTGCGTCTTTCATCAAAAATTATCATTTATTTTCTCCGGAACATTTTTCAATTCTTTCTATAAGTTCAATACACGCACGGACGTTATGATAACAGCTTTTCCATCCATCAAGTTTATATGGATGCTCATCAGCACCAGGTTCTTTTGCAGAATGATACCACTCTCCGTTTTTCCTGTCAACAATATACATTTCAATGAATGACCATATTTCACTGACTATCGTTAAATATTCTTTTTCAGCATTTCTTTCATATTCATTAAAAAATCCAACGCAGGCTTCCGCCTGAACCCACCAGATTTTTTTCCGGTCTACATTGCCGTATTTATCTATTTCATTGTTCAGGGCGGAATGAGGAGGATTTCTCCAGACATATGAAAGGCAGTTGTGTGATATTTCTTTAACCAGATGAATATTTTTTCTGCTATAATCCTCGTCTGCAAGTACATTTAACGCCCGCTCAATCAGCCATGCTGCCTCGATTTCATGTCCGCAAGAGATTGTCTCGCATTCAACTTTCCACTCCCTGTTAAAAAAAAGCCGGAAATTCAGACTGTCCCGGTCAAGTACACGGTTAAGAATAACATCAATGGAATTTTTTAACGCTTTCTCCGTAATTTCATCTCTTTTAATTTCATACAAGACAGTATAGGCTTCCATTAGATGAAGATGCGTATTATTTGATTTTTCCGTATTAAGGTCGACTTCACTCAGACGGATATCATCCATCATCCTCCATTCTCTGGAAAATGTTTCGATATAACCGTTATTGACTTCATCCTTCGCGTAAGTTTCAATAAGGTTAAAAACAGATACTGCATAATCAAGCGCATCCCTGCGGTTGAAAATTTTCGCATACTCCGAAAGGGCATAAACGGAAAATGCCTGGCCATAAATTGATTTACGGCTGTTTTTCACGTTCCCTCTGAAATCAAGTTCCCAAAAAAATCCTCCATATTCATGATCATGAAATTTCTCTATTAAATAATCATAGGCCATATCCGCAATTTTTCTCATTCTTTCATCACGGTAATTTCCGTATCCTCTCGACATTGCCCAGAGTATCCTTGTATAAAAAATAAGTCCTTTATCAGCTTCAGTAATTTTATTTTCATCCTTGTCTATAGCGCCATAAAAGCAGTTATTCTCTTCATCAATAATATTTCTGAACCAGTAGTCGAATATATTTTCCATCAAAACGGTTTCAATCCATGTTTTAAGGGAGTTAAGTAAAAGTCCGTCTCCCGAAAAAATATTTCCATCACCCGATATCTTCATGTGTCCTCTTTATGTAATCGATTATTTCGTCTTTCATGCCGAACGCTATCGCAGAATAAGTATCTGCAGCTCCGTAATAAATGGCGATTCTTCCTTCATCATCGCTCAGCATGGAACACGGGAAAAGAACGTTAGGAACAAATCCGGAAACCTCATACGGAAGTTCAGGGGTCAGCAGATAATTTCCGGAACGGTACAGCACCTTCGAAGGATCTTCAGAATCGAGAATAGCCCCGCCGATACTGTAAACATAACCGTTGCATGTACTTGAAACTCCATGATATATCAGAAGCCAGCCTTCTTCCGTTTTCAGCGGAACGGGACCTGCTCCGATTTTCATTCCCTGCCACCATCCCTGACCGCCTTTTTTCATCAGAAGTTTATGATTTCCCCAGTGAATCATATCCGGACTCTCACTGAGAAAGATATCTCCGAACGGCGTATGACCCGTATCACTCGGTCTTGAAAGCATGAGATACTTACCGTTAACTTTTTCAGGAAAAAGAACACCATTCCTGTTATACGGAATGAAGGCATTCGGAAGCCGTATGAATTTTTTGAAATCATCAGTATAACCGACGCCTATGGAAGGTCCGTTAAAATCATCACACCATGAAATGAAATATCTGCCGTCTATCTCGGCAACTCTCGGATCATACGCGTAAGAAGGTACTGCCCGTTTTCCTTTCTCATCAACCCACTGAATTCTTTCATTTGTAATATTCCATCTTATCCCGTCAGAACTTTCACCGTAATGAAGTGCTGCCCTGCCGTTTTTATGATCAGCCCTGAATACACCTGCAAATTTATCTTTAAGAACGATAACCGCACTGTTGTATATTCTTGCAGTATCAGGCCCGGGATTCCATCCAATAACAGGATTGCCGCTGAATCTCCATATTACATCATTGCACCCCGAAGGCCTGTTCTCCCAGGGCATATTTTTTATGTAATCACATGTTTTACTTTTCATTTCTTTCTCCGTTTTATAATTTTAATCAGTATATTTTTTATTAATTGCGCATGATTCCCTTACAATCAGTTCAGGGTCAAGAAGAACTGATCTTCCGTGCAATCCGGAATTAATCATGTTGAATATCATTGTTACTGCACTTTCGGCAATATCTGAAAAATTCTGTGCAATCGTCGTCAGTTTCGGCTGTACATACTTACCGATTTCAAAATTATCAAAGCCGATAAGAGAAATATCATCAGGTATTTTAATGCCTTTTTCACTGAATGCCCTTATCACACCGATTGCCATGAGATCATTGGATGCGAAAACCGCATCAGGAAGCTCAGGCATTTCCGATATCCTGAGTCCGACGGCATATCCGCTTTCCAGTGAAAAATCTCCTTCGAATACAAGCCTGTCCGAATAAATATTTTTTTCTTCCATCATTTTTCTGTACTGACTGAAACGTATTTCTGACAGTTCAGCTGCAAAATGCCCTTTGATAAAAGCAATTTTTTCATGACCGAGAGTAAACAGATAATTCATGCCTAGAGAAATACCGCCGGCATTATCAACCATTACACAGCCGGTATTTTCCGATGAAATGTTTTTTTCAATCATTACAACAGGCAGTCCCGAATGCACAAGCTCTTCAAGATGATAGTCATTATTTTCAAAACCTATAAAAAGCGCCCCCTCCACCTGTCTTTCACGACACAGGTCAATATAGGATTTATTTTCAGAAAGAGAACTTTCTATTGAAAAAAGAACAATATCATAACCGTATTTTTTCGCCTCGTTCAGCATAATGTTCAGATATTTATATGCCGTTGACTCGGAATTTCTTATTTTTGTTCTGCTGAAAATGAAAACTCCGAGTGTATTGCTTTTCATTGTAACAAGTCTGACCGCAAGCATGTTTTTTTTATAACCCATCTCCTGGGCAACCTGCCTGACCTTTCTTTTCAGATCTGTACTTACATCGCTTTTCTCATTCAGGGCTTTGGAAACAGAAGAGGGGGTTATCCCCATTTCAACCGCAATATCTTTAATTGTAACTGCCATTTTTTAATATTTCTCAATCGTTTTCGTAAATTTTCTAATATAATAGTGAAAATATCATTAATTGTCAATAATTTTGTTTTAATTATTGATTAATTTATTGCAATTAATCATCTTTTTGATATAATTGACAATTATCTACAGAATAATCTTAATTATTACTTAAACGTTTACGAAGGAATTTAATGTATCCATTATTATTTAACAATATATTAATTGAAAAAGTCTGGGGCGGTAGAAATCTTCAGAATATTCTAAATATTAATCTCCCTGATGAAAGATTATACGGTGAGTCCTGGGTAGTTTCAGACATTGAAAATCATCTTTCTATAGTTCAAAACGGCAGGCATAAAGGAAAATCACTTCATGATCTGCTGACAGAGTATGGTGACAGTTTGACCGGTCCGGGAATAAGTTCGGTATTTCCAGGCAGCTTCCCGCTGCTTGTTAAATATATTGATATTACGGATAAACTGTCCATTCAGGTACATCCGGATGATAACGCGGCATTGAAGGACGGATATGTCTCTGGAAAACACGAATCATGGTATGTAATTAATGCAAGCAGTGATGCGGAAATAATTGCCGGGTTGAAACCGGGTATTTCAAAAAATCTACTTATAAATATGCCTTATGATAAAATCCGCGATTACTACAACGTGATTAAAGTCAAAACCGGTGATTTCCTGAATATAGAACCCGGTACTGTTCATGCAACCTACTGCGGCAGCATACTTGTCTGTGAAATTCAGCAGAACAGCGACATCACTTACAGAATCTATGATTACGACAGGGAATACAACGGTGCAAAAAGGGAACTGCAGATTGAAAAAGGAATCGAAACTATCATTGAAAAAAATTCCGTCAGAATCATACACACGGACAGTAAGTCAGGTAATGATAAAAACAGAGCAGATATTCTCACTGAAAATAAATTTTACAGCATTTACAAACTACGAATCTGCAATAAATACATTGATCCGGTACACAAAAATTTTAAAATTTTTTCAGCAATTTCGGGAAATGGAATTCTAAAATGCGGATCGCAAAGCTATACCATATCCACAGGAATGACCTATTTACTCCCTGCCGGGCTGAATGTTGAAATCTGCGGCCGCATTGAAATTCTTAAAAGCTACCTGTAGAACCATGCTTTAAAATTCCATTTACACGGAAAAGTTTTAAAGTTACCTGCTTCCGGTTTAAATGGATTCATGATAGCTTCATCTCATACTGCGGAATTTTCATTCATACTGATTATTCCTTATTCGAAAATAATATATTCATTTGAAAAGCAGACTGGTTCCTGAAAAAAAACAAATCAGGCAGAAGAGTAATAATAAAGATATCAAACAGTCACCGCAGTTTCGTACCATCTGACATACAACAGTTTCTTGCCAGTTAGGAATACAAATCTGGTAAAGAAACCTGATGCTTAAAGAAATTCCCGAAGTTTATTCGTTTTCATTCTGTACATATGATGAGTCCTTCCATAACTGGTTTTCGTTCCTAAACTTTCCATAAAACTTTCGTTAAAAAAGCAGTTTTACTTCAATTCAGGAATTATTTTAAAAAAATTTTAACAAATATCCTCTTAAAATCGTTATATAATAAAGGAGAAATCTTATGTATTCAACAACTTTAAACATCAGACTGGATGTATATAAACAACTTAAACAGCTATCTTTAGAATATGAAATTTCAGTTACATACCTAATTCAAAAAATTCTTAAGCAAACCGGTAAAAATCTTAAGATAAATTTCATGAGAAATGATTCAACACACTATCAGGATAAACAACCGGAAAAATCCAATTGGAAATGTTTCCACATCGTATTTCCCAATGATGAGTTCAATCAGAATTTACAATTCCGGTATAAATACAGAATCAGTCTCAGCAAACTGCTTTTTATTGGTTTTGTTTTATTTATTGGTAAAGTATTAGCACAATTGGAAAATAAAGGAGAAAATAATAAGTTCCAATATAATTATACATCAAATATAATAATATATTGGCATTTAATAAAAAAAGAGCTGGAGATTTTCATTATGAGACCAAAAAAACCAAAAAACTGACTGAATTTTTTCATTTTTTCCCCATAGTATAAACGAAATATGAACATGATTAAGACAGTCTTCCGCTTCAATAATTTTTACTTCCATTCTCTCAAAGAAAATACACAGTATTTATCCCTGCAGATGCATCTGGTTTTCAAGTGGTGCCGGTACCACTAAAAATTGGAAGTTATTTTATCCCAATTATAGATAAGGATTTTTGAACCACCTGCTATGCAGGTGGTTCTCATTACACAAAAAAGCCGGTTTATTGAACCGACTTTCAGAAACAAAAAACTTACATAATCAAAGTCCGATTATGGACTTCAATGAAATACCTATCATAACAAGAACGCCGATCCGCTCGTACAGTTCACCGAGAATCAGCATTCCGAGAGTACCGGTAAGAAGAATTATCGCGCCGATATATCTTAAAATCGTAGTTAATCTGATATTATTAATTTCTATATTCTGCATCTTGATATTCTTTTCAAGTTCAGCAACGGTTTTTTTGTAGGCCGGTTCTTCCTGTTTCTTTTTTAAATCAGTTTCAGCTTTCGTTTTCGTGTATTCACTGAACTCCTTATTATATTTATTAAGATTTTCATTATATTCATTTCTTAATTTTTTATAGTCTTCGTTATATGCTTCCATATCATTTTTATAAAGAGTATTTCCTTCCTCACCGTCAGCATACGTATTTCTTGCAGGAGGAGTCAGATATGATGCTTCGTTAATCGGTTTTTCAGGTTTAGGTACATCAAATTTTTCAGCGAACTGAAGTTTTACAGTTTCAAGCTGATTGTTATAATTCGACAGTTTACTGACTTTCATCGAATCTATAAACACTGATGTTGCGACAATTGCAATACCTGCGACAAAAAATGCTCTGGCAGCATGTAATAAAATTTTAAGCATGTTTAACTCCTGTATTTAAAATAATTTTTCTATTTGAACCACTTCCCGACACCGCCTTTCATCGTTGTGTAGCCAGGCGAGGCAGGAGATGAACTGCTTTGCGAATCTCCTCCGCCGGAATTTCCATTTAAAAGATCCTGAAGTACATAGTAATAATACGGATTGATTTTTATCGCTGTCTGGATATCCGCAATCCCCCTGTTTTTGTTTCCGAGTACAACATTTATTATTCCGCGGTAAAAATATGAATCCGCTGAACCTCTCCGTTCAACATCAACATTCAGCCAGTAAAGAGCTTTATCAAGCTGGTTACGCTGAATATATGCAATGGCTTTTTCAAAAGGCGTACCGGGAGGGACCTGTTCGACCTGATATTCAAATTCATATTTCTCAAGTATTCTGACTTTTTCATCAAGCGAGATGCCGCTGCGGAATAAATTCTTCATCTGTTTAGACGTCGGAGTGAATATATTTGAAATTTCCCATTTCCCGTCAACTTTTTCAATTTTCCAGAATTCATTTCTCCTGCGAATTCCTTCTTTTGAAGTTCTTGTCATGACACTGACTTCAGCATAGAACACTCTGCCGGAAACAAGTTTCGTTTCATTAACTGTATAATCGTAGAGAAGTTCCTTACTGATTTCCTCGGCATTACTGGTAATGTTGTCGTCGCTTTTTTTTCCCGCAATGACAGTCTGAAGGGTTTTCTGCTGAAATTTCCTTGCATTGTAGAAACGTTCAAGGATCTGGTCAGGAAGATAATTCAATGCATAAAGCGATCCCGAGAAATAAACTGATATGAAAAATATTAAAGTAAATTTTATTGTTTTCATTTGATCCTTTATCTTTGAAAAAGACATCATGAAAAATTTAAACTGTCAAACATTTTTTACTGAAAAAATCATAGTAATTTCACAATGAAATGAATCAGCCGGAAAATTATTTATCTATAAAATAATATTTACATGGAATATACATTCAGGCAGCCGACAGCAAAGAACCTGCTTGAATAATGCAGGCTCTTCAGTTTTCTGGAGTACATCAGAACTAAAACACGACAGTCTCTGAAAGATAAATATTCGTGATGTGGTATCTCATGTCCTTTAAAACATAATACCGGTTGATAGCGGCCAGGTTTGAATAGTCTGCAATTTCATACTGTGTCTTTCCGAATCCTTCTCTCTGGGTTAGTCCCAGCGTGGTCCAGTATCTGCGGCTGCCTTTACTGTCACCTGAATTCTGCTCGGACAATAGTGATACTGCCAGTGATCCGCCGAAATAATCAGTCCTTTCAGTGTATTCCGAGTTAAGTGTCAATTTATCAAGCTGACTGAAATCCGTAAAAAAGCCTGCTCTTAATACCAGTTGTCTCAGTATATAATATTCAACACCGGAACGGTAATTAATAATAATATTTTCAGCTTCTTCGCTTCTGAAAACGACTGTTGCTTCAATACTAACAGCCCATGATTCGGGAACCTGATAACTGTATCCGGCAGATATATGTCCGGGATACACCTCCCCGAAGCTATCCAGATCTTTATCCTCGGACTCATGTACTTTCTCGGCAGCAGTATTTTCAGCATACATGGTTGTTCTGGTATTATCATAGCCTGTTATCCGGAAACAGGGTGACTGAAAATAAAGTCCCAGAATGCTGTTCTCTGCAGGAATAAACTGAAGACCGGCTGAACCCTGTACAGCATACTCTTCCTTTTTATGATGCATTGTAAGTGAATATACTTCATCAGTACCGGCAGAAATATACCCTCTCATAGAAAATTCATCCTCCTCCATGTTGTATCCCGTGCCCATGGAAACGCCGATTCCAAGCCGGTTTGTTATTTTTTTTCCATAGCCCGCAATTGCCATATAAAATTTGGAATTCACTACTGCGGATGTTTCTTCATATACTGACCCGCCGGTTCCATTGAGATGGACATTTTCAACAGCATTAACAGAATACTGATACGGAATCAGAATGCCAAATGCTATTGCCTCACCTTCGCGCAGTCTGAAACCATAAAGCATTGTGCTGGCATTTATGGACCTGTCTTTCAGGTTGATATCAATAGCCTGAGTTTCAGTATCTGTACTGCATTCCTTGGACGGCCATTTCATATTAAAATAACTGTAGGAATTTGCAGATATGTTGATGCTGCTGTCTGTGATATTGGCAAGACCTGCAGGATTATACCATAATGATGAAGAATCATCTGCAGGCGCTACATATGCTCCTCCCATGCCTGCCGCACGGTCTCCGATTAGATACTGTGTATTATTATAGAATAGTGCAGAGGATGTAACAGCAGATAAAGAAACTGTAAAAAATGAAACAGAATAAAACAGAAATCGGATTTTAATCATGATCGTTCTCCATTAAACGATGGTATAGACTGAAGGTAACGTTCCAGTGAATTATTCCGGCATGATGACCGTTTATATCTGCCTGCTCCGCTACAGCAGTCATATTTCCATGTAAAATATTTTTATATAACTGATTACAGCCATAATTTTTATCTGT
>JAFGJZ010000091.1 GCA_016928815.1 Spirochaetota bacterium | reverse complement strand
TTGTCTTCCTCATTAAACCTCAGCACTGAATAAATATTTTTATTTTTAAGACGGTCTGATTGCACTGTAAAAAATTCCGTATTCAGCAGACTGCATGAAAGATTTGAAAAAAATATGATGTTTTTAAAATTAACTGAAATTACAGGATTCGGATAATCTTTATATAATTTTTTAATTGCATAATGCATGTCATTACCCTTTATTTGTATTTTCTTTCATGTAAATTAAATTATTATTGCACTTTCCGTCATTTTTGCAATAAGAAAACTGACATTAACCGGGTAAAATTCTTTCTGGAAGGTCTATAATGAATAAAAATAAAGCAGGGAGCAATAAAATTGAAGATCCCGCAATGGATGTTGTTGAACATCTTTCAGAACTGCGATTGCGGCTGATCTTTGTTCTTATGCTCATTATTATTTCCACATGTATCCTGTTTTATTATTCCGAGTACATCCTTGATTATCTGACACAGCCGTTTCATGCAAGCACGGAAATTAAACGCCTGAACATTTTCGGGCTTACCGAAGGATTTTCTCTCAGACTGAAATCCTCTGTAATAGCTTCGTTGTTTTTAACTTTTCCCGTAATTCTGCTTCAGATATGGGGTTATATTAAACCGGCAATTGAAAAAAAGCAGAGAAGACTGTTCCGTGTTAATCTTTTTTTCGCAGTCTTATTCTTCTATACGGGAAGCGCTTTTGCATTTCTCATGCTTCTGCCTTTTACAATTGACATGCTTATCAGTTTCATTCCGCAGAAAATGAATAATCTCATAAATGCATCCAATTATCTTAATTTCATATTTTATATGTCTGCCGGGATGGGTGCCGTATTTGAACTGCCGGTAATAATTAACATACTAACAGGCATTGGACTTCTGACTCCATCATTCCTGTCCGGCAAAAGAAAATATGCCATAATAATAATTTGGATAACTGCAGCAGTGATTACTCCGGCAGATGTTCTTTCCCAAATCATCGTTGCTGTTCCACTCATGTTTTTATACGAGCTTGCAATCATATTTTCCTGGTTTACCTATAAAGGTTACAAAAGGAAATCCGGCATACAGGAAAAATAATAGAAGAAAAAATTAATTACTGCACGGGTTTCAGTTCAAGATTTTAAAGATAATGCGGAATAATTCTGTTTTCTAATTTAAAACTGCCTGGATCAAATTATATGGTTTGTATCAATTCATTAACACAAAATCCTTATATGATCTATCCTGCAACCCTGCTGTACCATCTTTCGGCATGTTTCTCAATAACTACCCTGTTATCAAACATACGGTTAATTCCGTTTATCAGGGCCTCATCTTTCAACCGGCCTGAATCCAGAAACCTTCCGTTCATAATGAGGGCGAAATGTGTGAATAACGGTGTAATCTCTTCAACATGATGTGTAACATAAATTAATGATGCTCCGCTTGAAGACAGAACATTTTCAAGGGAATCAAGAAGCATCTCCCGTGAAAGGATATCCAGTCCCGAGCAGGGCTCATCAAAAATTACGATCTCAGGATCCACCATAAAAGCCCTGGCAGATAAAACACGCTGCTTTTCTCCGTCAGAAAGCGTACAATAAAGTCTGTTTTCAAAATTCTTTAATCCGGATAATTGCAGCAGGTTCATTGCCCTTTCTTCAAGAGAAGGTGTTATTTCATCGTATAATCCGATTGATCCGAAATAACCTCCCAGAACAATATTGATAACACTGTGATAATGAGCAGCCTGAGTATTCAGGTAGGATGCGACATAGCCTATTCTTTTCCTGATTTTACGCAAATCCGGAGACGGATCACCGAAGCGGATTACCTCTCCCGTACTCTGGCGCGTATAACCGCAGATAATTTCAAGCAGTTTTGACTTGCCGCTACCATTTCGTCCCAGAAGTATCCAGTGTTCATTTTTTTTAACTGTAAATGATATGTTTTCAAGTATCTTTTTACCGCCATTAATAATCAGTGAAATATTTTTTACTTCTATCATAATTGTCTACCGGCCGGAAATTCAAATTAACTGACTGATTAAAAACATGTAAAAATATTTTCAGTCAAGATTTTTTTAAAATAAAATTTAAGAGGATAAATATGTTAAATACGGACAGTTTCAACGGCAGTATGCCCTGATATATTGAATGAAAAAAAAATGCAGATTTGATATCTGCATTTTAAATTTATTATTTTCTCGCATTACAGGAGGTTGGTGTTCTTATAAAATTCTGTTACCCGGTCATGATCAATCACCAGAATTTATTTCAGCTTCGAATCAATCGTACGGACGATATTACCGAAATTAGGCGGAAACACATCAGAAACCCTGACAGATGACGGAAGACTTTTGTAGTGATCAATCGCAACTCTTAAAACTTTCGGGTTTTTACTGTTCATTGCCGATTTCATCGGTCCTCCGATAAAAGCATTCGGCAGCAGTTTGATATCTTCAGCAGCCTGTATCTGTTCCTTTGGTTCCGAATAATTAAATGAATGTCTTTCGTCATTTGAAAATGAAGCTGATGATTCAAGAATACTCATTAGAGTTTTAGCCGTTTTAATATGCAGTTTTTTCAGTACTTCACGTACATGTTTATACTCGGCAAGATCTTTAATGGAGTTATCACCCATCATTACTGATAATTCTTCAAGTCTTTCAACCGCATCAAGCTGTTCTGCCACCTCTTCTGAATCAAGACTGTTATATATGTCTACAATAAGCTCCTTGCACTTGTTCAAAGTTTCAGCTTTTTTTTCTAACATTGCATTCATAATATTCTCCTTTGTTATGAAATGAAAAATTTGAAAACCATCAAATATACAAAATAAAAATTTAAACGTCAAGTATTAAGAAAAAAAAATGAAGAAAATATAAAAAAACAGGAAGACAAATATTGTGGCAAATAATTAGTAATATTATTAAAATTAACATTTTTGTTTACAATACCCGCTTTTCATATATTATTACCGTTAATAATATACCGGATATAGTCTGAATGAAACGATACTGTTTTTTGATAATAATTACATCACTGATAATTTTTTCGGCTGGACCCGCTTTCAGCAGAGCATCCTCTTTGGCGTCTTCTGAAAAAATTTATGATAATCCGTACGTAGAAGATGGAGTGGCAGCAGTTTATCTGATAGGCATTTCCCGGAAGAAAACAGCGGCATTTGTAATTAAATTCAACAGAAACAGAAAATTCAGTTCTTACGGTTATTTTATCATTGATACAGTTTCCAAAAAAATATTAGAAGACAACTCGGACATGTATACTTCCTCAATTTATTCAGAATATGATTTATTTCAGAAAATAACACCGCTTCTGATCAAATACGGTATCGATTAGCAGTCAATCTGTAATTTCACGCCCCGTATTTCTGATAATAAATTCCGATTGCTTCCATGATTTTATCATCAATGACTATTCTGCCGTTAATTTCACGATTGTGAAGATATTCAGTTATTTCTTTCATATTTACTATTGAACAAGTTTTAAAACCATACTTTTCTTTTAATTCGTCGAAAGCCGATTTTTCTCCAAGTCCTTTTTCCATACGGTCTACGGATATAATCAGTCCAAGAACACTTACCTCAGCATTTGAAGAAATGACAGGCATCGTTTCATAAATAGATGTTCCGGCTGTTGTTACATCTTCAATAATTACAATTTTATCTCCGCTTACAGGTTTTGCACCCAGTAAAATTCCAGTATCACCATGATCTTTCACTTCTTTCCGGTTGGAACAGTAGGAAACATCATATCCGAATAATTCAAAAAGACTGATTGAAGCAGCTACACTCAGAGGAATCCCTTTATAGGCCGGCCCGAAAAGTATGTTCACTTCACTGCCGAAATTTTCATTTATTGCTCTGGCATAGTATTCTCCCAGCCTGTGAAGCTGTTTCCCTGTTTTAAAATTCCCGGTATTTATAAAAAACGGAGTTTTTCTTCCGCTCTTAGTCGTAAAATCGCCGAAAGTAAGTACACTGCTTTCTACCATGAATTCTATAAATTCCTGTTTGTAATCTTTCATATTTTTTCCTGCTGTTTTCTGACAAATTAAATTTTATAGGAAGTTATGTCAAATTCATTAATTAAACATGGTTAGGACATTTTCAAAAGTTTATAAAATTCAGATTGACAGAAAATATTAAATAGTTCATATTGTGAACAATTCATAATATGAACCATTTTACGAGAACAGGGGAAATAATGAGTGACAATCTGAAAAATACGTCAATGGAACTTCAGAAAGTTTTTCCGCTGTTTTTCAAACACCTTATACGTGCAGACCAGAAACAGATTGAAACCGGCTTAAACCGTGTTCATTATGAAATCCTTGAAGCCCTTGAAATAGCAGGTACCGACAATGAAACACTTACATTGTCGGTACTTGCCAGACGGCTTCTGATTTCAAAGGCATATGTCACAGCGTTAACGGATAAACTTTACAGGGAAAAATTTATCAAACGAGTAAATGACAGGAATGACCGAAGAAACACAAATGTGTTTCTTACAGACTCAGGCAGAAAAGCCTTATCAGATTACCAAAACTATTCACTTGAAATTTTCATTACAAGACTTTCAGAGTTATGTGAAGACGATCTTAACAGGCTTCATGCATCAATAAAAACAATCAGGGAAATTATAGTAACAATTAAAATCTGAAATTAATTTAACAGTAATGAGGTGAAATATGGATATGAATATCAGTGAATACAACGCATTCGGTCCGTGGATTTACGAAATAAGCGATAAATATCCTGTTCCGTTAATTTTCAGGGATTACGTTAAAGATCTGACCTCACATCTTATGCTCATAAAAATACCGGTTGAAGCAGAAAGACGCAATCTTAAACCCGGCATGAACATGTATGATTATGTTATCGGCCTCTACGAGAATCACATCCATGTTTATAAAAATGTCAGCAATGCTGTAGCTGAAACCGTCATTTCATATAAAGATGTTCTTGCGGTTGAACATTCAATTAATCTCTTAAGAAGTGAATTAAAAATTTATACCGGATCCGAATTGTTCAGCATTGTTTATAACACGTCGTCCGAACCTGTAATTCATAAATTAATTAAAATTATACGAGAAAAAACTACGGAAAACACCGGACCGAATGAATCTGACAATTATGAAACTTCATCAGGTAATTTCTGTTTTTTCTTTAAAAGCATTTTACGCCTTATGGAACACAGGGAATCCGGATTTAAAGTAATCGGTTCACAGGAAGAAACTGATATTAAATTCTTAAAAAGAACACTATTGAAAAATATTATCGAAAAATTACTGAAACCCTATCTTCCGGGCTCACTTCATGTTATTAATCCAAAAGAGCTTATCATAGTAAGCCGCGGTGAAGATAATTTTTACAGAAGATATGCAAATCACGGATACAGTTACATATATCTTCCCATTTCAAATATTCTTGAAATACGAAAAATGAAGTCAGAAATTTTTAATGAAGTTAATGATTATAAAATCAGGTTAAGAGGTCATGAATTTACGATACCGGTTCACAGTAAAAACAAAGACCTTGGTTATCTCGATAAACTGAAATCTTAACATCCGAAAAAATCCGTAAAATTTTTTAGTTTTTCAGAGTTTATTTTTCTTTTGCCGAAATAACCAAGTCTTTCCCTGCGGTCACCGTGAAAATCACTTCCTCCTGTAACAAGAAGATTTCTTTCTAATGCTGTTTTTTCAAAAAATCTCACCTGCCGTCTGCTGTGCATGGAAGCGTACGCTTCTACGCCTCTTAATCCGGTATTTACAAATTCATTCAATTTTATAATATACTCTTCATCTTCAAGATGAAGGCTGCCGGGATGAGCAAGTACCGGAATTCCTCCTGCACCGCCGATCAGTTTTATTCCCTCGCTGAAGGACAATTTCTTTTTCGAAACATCGCCCGGCAGCCCATTTCTGAAATATAACCGGAATGCCTGGTCAATTCGCTTAACATAGCCTTTTTCAACAAGCATTCTCGCAATATGCGGCTTCCCTATTGATCCGGAGGACCGGGCGGCATTCATCACTTCATTGTATTCTATATCTATACCTGCAGACCGTAATTCCTCTATGATTTTTTTTGCACGGCTTTCCCTGTCTGCGGACAGAGAAGCGGCTGCAGCAATAATGTCACTGTTATTAAAGTCAATTCCGTAACCCAGAAGATGAAGTTCTCCGGGAGAATTATCAATACTGAATTCTATTCCTGGAATAAAAGTAATTTTTTTGCCAATAACATAGGAAGCGGCAGTACTAGCGGCATCAATGTTATCATGATCAGTGATGGAAATAACTTCAATTTCATTATCACATGCAAGATCGATAATTTCCTTTTCAGAAAAAATACCATCGGAACGGTTAGTATGGATATGCAGATCGATTTTATTATTCATTTCATGACAATACCAGAATTACTGAATAAAATCCATTATTTTTTTAACTGTCTGATTTTATAATACTTTTAAGGCATTTTAATTGTGAATACAGACATTAACCTGTCCTGATAAATTTATAAATCTTTATTGACTTTAAACATATATATCTGTT
>JAFGJZ010000090.1 GCA_016928815.1 Spirochaetota bacterium | reverse complement strand
TCAGATCATGTTTTAAAAAACATTATTCTGAAATTTTTTATTAAAAATAAAAATGTAAATGATTCGGAATTTCTATTCAGGCAGTTGAAATTATCAGAAAGCGATGAACTTTTTAAAGATATTGCCGAAGCGCTTGCAGTCTGCGGAAATTATGAGGCATTGATGAAACTTGAAAATATTGTAAAACTGAAAACCGATCTGACTTCCATGCAAAGAGCTGACGCCGTAAAATGCGCAGCTTTTATACGGGCCAGGCTGAAAACGGATATGTCGGGTTTTCTTTCGGGCGCTGATGCCGGTTCACAGGCAGGTTCACTGAGCATGAAGGATGATGAAGAAACGGGCGCTTTAAGTTTAAAGCCTGATGATGAAAAGACCAATTGAGACTGAAGTAATATCAGCGATGAAAATATACTGAAATCTGCGTCAGGGATTTGAAGGATTTCAAGTCCGCTGCAGGCGGACCGCAGCGCCAGCGGAGTCCGTAAAAGCCCGGCCCTGATTTGAAAGTCTGGTTTTTTTTACTGGTGGTTGAAGGGAGACGCCCTGAAAGGATTTATGCCTGACTATCGACAGGCACCATGACAGGCGATTAAACAGGTAACTTAGCAGGCATTATACAGGTAATACACAGGCGATTATACAGGCGATTATACAGGTGATTATACAGGTGATTATACAGGCGATTATACAGGTAATACACAGGCGATTTCAGTATATTTATTGACGGCATAAGTTTGAATATCTATTCTGATATTAAGTTTTTTTAATGAGGCAGGCTGTTAATGGAGAAAGTGCATCTCGCTATAGATCTTGGAACAACAAATACGGTTGTTGCCAGATGGAATGATGAACATGACTGTCCGGAGATTCTTCAGATTGATGATATCTGCCGGAATACGAGAAAAAAAAATGAAGTGGATGATTCATATACAATACCAAGCTGTATTTTTATTCAGCAGCCTGAAAAGGTGTACCGGTTTCCGCTTAATTTGCTTTTCAGAAATTTCAAGTCACGGACGCGCGGACTTGCCGGAATGGAAGCTCTGCTGACGGACAGCGGGAGATATAAAAATAATTTTGTTGATAATTTCAAGAGCAGTCTCGGGAAAAACAGCTACCGCATTCTGGCAAAAGTCGGAAAATGGAGTTATAATTCCGGTGATGTTGCAAGAATTTTTCTTTCTGCGGTTTTTGATAAAATCAGGCTGACGAAAAAGATAAAACCGGCTTCCGTCACTTATTGCGTTCCAGTTGATTTTTACGAATTCTACCGTGCGAATCTGAAGAAGATATCTTCACAGATAAAAATTCACAGGATTAAAACAATTGATGAGCCTGTAGCCGCGGCAATCGGGTACGGACTTAATATCGAAGAATCACGGAACATACTGGTATTTGATTTCGGCGGGGGCACCCTCGATATTGCTCTTATTTCCACCGGTGAAAAAAGCAGACGCACAGGGAAATGTTCCGTGGTTGTAAAAGACGGCGCTCCAATCGGCGGAAATCTTATTGATTCATGGATTGTGGAGGATCTCTGCCATAAATATAAATATAATTTTGAAATGTTTATGAACGATCCGAATATTCAATGGTGGTACAAGGTCCTGAAAAATGAAGCGAGAGTTCTCAAGGAATCTCTTTTTCTCCAGACAGCCATAACCTTTTATCTGATGCCTGCAGCCATAATGGACAAGTACTCAATGAAAATTCCGGGTCAGACCGAGATGCATAAAAAACCGATCGATTATACCAGATCGGATCTGGTACGGGTGCTGACTGAAAAAAAACTGTATAATATGATCAACAGACTTATTAATTCCGTGCTGGAAGAGGCGGAGGAGAAAGGATATTCAAAAAACGATATAGATGATGTGCTGATGGTGGGAGGATCCACTCTTCTTCCGAAAGTCTATGCTCTTGTAGAAAAGAAGTTCGGCCGGGACAGAGTAAGAGCATGGCAGCCTTTCAATGCGGTTGCATTCGGAGCAGCCGCGTTTGCCGCAAAAAAAATAAATAAAAGCGATTACATCACTCATGACTATGCTTTTGTCACCTATGACAAGGAGACGCACGAGAAGGAATATACGGTCATCATTCCCAAAAAGACCCAGTTTCCGACGGTTGAGGATTTCTGGAAGCGGCAGCTTGTACCGACATGCGCGCTTGGTGAGCCGGAAAATATATTTAAACTTGTCATCTGTGAAATAGGAAAACGTCATTCGATCAGCCAGGAATTTGTATGGGATGAGAAGGGTGAACTGCATTCTCTTGACGAGGGTGATGACGCCCGCATTGTAATACCTTTGAATGAAACAGATCCTACTCTGGGATATCTGAATCCGCCGCATTATCCGTCGGAAAAAAATGCACGGATAGAGGTGTCGTTCATGATTAATGAGGATAAATGGCTGTGCAGCACAGTTGTTGATCTGAAAACCCAGAAGAAAATTCTGGACTGTAAACCGGTCATCAGGCTGAAATGATTATGCAGATTATGTTTGCTGCAGTCCGGAAGGGTGAATGATTTTTTATTATGGTGTTCTGGCAGGCTGTGCATTGGTTTTTACCGGCGTTTTAAATTCCGGCCTGAGAAATAAATTTATTAATTTTGTACTCAGAAAAAAGCAGTTTGTATTGGATGAAAAGGAAATTCTTCCGGTTTACAGCCAGATTAAAAAATTCCGGAAACTTAATATAAGACATAACTTGAATTTAACGTCTGATGTATATGAAATAGAAATGTCCCATCGAATTGAAAATACCGGAAACAATGATAGCCGTTATTTTGTTTTATTGAAAAATGATTTTCTGAATAAGCTGAATAAAATTCTTGATTATACGCCTCTTTTTGTCGGAGATAAAAAGTTCGACAATATTTTTCTTACTCTTAAAAGCTGTGAAATTTCAATGATATCCATCTGTTCCCGAAGAATCCGGGAATATTTTATATTTTTAAATGAGAATTCAGAAATTTTCCGAATTGAAAAATCAATGATTTATGTGAAATTTACCGCTAACAGAGGCTCTGTAAATCTGAAAATAAAAAAAATAGGAAATATGATTCTTGCAATATCGGAAGATCTTTCAAGAAATATTTCTGCAAGAAGGAGACTTATATTTAATGTGTCAGGTGATTCCATTCAGGAAGTCAGACTGTCAAATTTCTTCGCACTTATAGTTCAATTTCCGGATGATACCCAATTCAGTAAAATTATTAAAAATATTATGACTTTGAAAAACGGAAAGTATTGTTTTAAAGAGGATATTGCTTCTCTGGAAAATAAAATGAAGTTAAGAATTTTTGAAATTATTGAATTTTTTAAATTCAGTAATTTTGAAGATTTTTTAATCAGTGAGATGATGAATTCGGACAGTACGCTGCTTATGATTATTTTGAGAGTTCTCGGAGCTGTGGGTACTGTTAAATCTGTTGAACATGTTTTAAAGACAGCGTCATCTGCATCTAATCCTTTTATCAGGTCAGCATGTCATGATGCAGTTGCTGCAATTCAGTCGCGTGCCGGAAATGCCGAAAAAGGATGGGTGTCTATGACTGCAGGAGGCGGGATGAGCGGTGCACTCAGTAAAGCCGCCGGAAGAAAAATTACAGAAAAAGGTTCATTGAGCCTGAAGAGAAAGAAATGATTGCATTTTTACCTGTCATATTGCTTTACGCCGGATTTATCAGTGCGGTTTTAATTGCTGCTTCGAAACAAAGACAGAGTCTGAAAAATCAGTTATGCGTTGAACTTGCTTCGGAATATAATCTGGAATATAATTCATTTCGTTCGTACCCTGATGTGCAGCTGAGCGGATTACTATATGAACACAGAATTGCATTGAGTGTTAAACTTATGCCGGATATTTTCACCATCAGAATTGAATTTGAATTTTCAAACGATGAGTTTCGAAATATTTATGTTGCAAAAAGTACATCTACGAACGGTATATTTGCCAATAAGAATCTTGTAATCGGGCGACAAAGGTTTGACAGCATGTTTATTACAACAGCTGACTCTGAAATTTCCGCTATTGCATTAATGAATGATAAAATAAGTTCCGCTTTTGCATATCTTTATGATAATGTTGAAAATTTGATTCTGGATGAAAAAGGTATTAAAATAAATTTAACATCCGGCAAAGAATATGTTAAACGTGAAATACGAAAAATGTTTTCATTACTGAAGGAAATTGCAGATGAAATTGAAAAAGCTGTTACTTTACAGCAAAGATTTAGCGGTAACATTTTGAATTCCAGCAGAGAAACTATGAAGATCAGTAATTTTTATGCATTGCTTATGCTTGATCCGGAAAACAAACCTGCTGAAAATTTATTTTCTGAAATATTTAAATGTGAAAATAATATCTGTTCATTTAATTTTGATATTGATCAGATGAAAAGTGAAATCAGGATTAGAGCTCTGAAAATAATTGAAATTTTAAAACTGTCCGGTTTTGAAAAATATCTTATTCAGCTTATTACAGATAAGGATGATAAATTAATTGATAATGTATTTTCTGCACTATCGGCTGCAGGAACAATAAGTTCGGTTGAACCTCTTATGAAGATATCTTCAGACTCAATAAATCCTTTTTTTAAACAGAAGTGCCATGAAACAATCGCAGCTATACAATCCCGTCTCGGCAATGCCGGCAAGGGCTGGGTTTCTGTAAGCAGTTCCGTTGAGATGGAAGGTGCACTCAGCAGGGACGCATCACCGGAGAAAGGTATGTTGAGTATTGATGACGCCGGAAAAACAAAGGAAAAAAATAATTAAGCGGCAGGTAGAATGGAATATTTTGTTGTTTTCGTTGTGTTACTCGCAATTAAATTTATTTTATCAGGCAGAAGCGGAAAAGAATTTGAACCTGATTTTTTTAAAAAACTTGCTGCAGAATATAAACTTTTTTATAAGGAAGTACCGCCCGGGTATGAATCTTATTTATTATCAGGTAAATATAAAAATTGCGATCTTTCAGCGGGAGTCCTTTCCGTTGAGGACGATAAATACATAATCAGTCTTAAAATTGAATTTGAGCCATCCGGATTATCCGTGTTTAAAATGATAAATACTGAGTTGTGTGAAGAAAACGGATACGAAGGTGAATTTAAAAAGGTTATTGTCGGTGATGAGAATTTTGATTCATGTTTCTATGTTGACAGCGCTGAAATGACGGAAGCAATTTCACTTTCAGATTACAAAGTACGCAGTTCATTACTTTTTCTGCTTAATCAAAGTATGCAGAGTCTGATTGTCAGTAATTCAGAAATAAGAATTGTTCTGGAATTAAAAAGTGAAGGTGCAAAAAACAGGTTTATTAAAATTGCTGATAGAATTTGCCGTCTTTCTGCGGATATCAGAAAAACAAAGGAAATTAAGAAGGGTTTGGTGCGCAATATTAAGCATGAGATTGAAGAAGCGGTAAAAATTATTAATTTCCATGCATTGCTTGAAGAATATCCGGAATCATATTCAATAAAAAAACTTCTACCAAACATATATTCTACAGATGATTACGGGAACACCTGTTTTTTGACTGATTTTACCAAACTTAATTCAATTGTTTTTCAAAAAGCCATGAAAATAGTAAGGATTCTCGATCTTAAAAATTTTGAAAATTATCTGATTGCAAAACTTCCGGAGTACTTTCAATTTGCCGATGAAATTCTTGATACACTCGCGGTTATCGGTACGGTTGAATCGGTTGAACCTATTCACAGATATTTGTTAAAACATGTAAACAGCAGGTGTCATGATGCAATTTCCGCGATACAGGCCAGACTTGGCAACGCGGAGAAAGGATGGGTTTCAATTGATTCCGGAAATGAAATGAGCGGTGCACTCAGCAGGAACGCGTCACCGGAGAAAGGTTCGTTGAGTAATACGATAAAAACAATAAGGAGAAAAAAACAATAAGTTTTCTGATACCGATAGCAATTTTAATAGCTACAGGATTTGCTGTTTTTTCGTACAGACAGAACAAATCTTTTCAGAATTCCGTATTTGAAAAGCTCTCAGAAAAATATAAATTTGCCTATGATGAAAACGGAAATGAGCCTGAAACCCAGTTATACGGCAGATATAAGAAATATAAAGTCTGGTCATCAATACAGAGTTTTGAAGAAAAAAGTTTAATTAAACTGGGAATGAAATTCAGTAAAGGTAATTTAAAGAAAATATGGATTACCAGGAATCAGATATTATCAGAGCTGGAAACTCTGAAAGAACTTATACCTCTTGAAATAGGAGATGCGGATATTGACAAATATTTTATGACTTCGGTTGAAGGAGAAACGCAGGCGGTTTCTCTTATGAGCGCGAAATTCAGAAAAAATTTATTGTATCTTAAAGATGAAACATTAAATTTGCTCATAAGCAGTAACGGTCTGAAAGTTGCCTTTGAATGCCAAAGTGCGCTGGCCGAATCCTACTTCGAGAATGTAATTTCAGTACTGTTTAAAATTGCGGCGGAAATAACATCTACGAAAACTCTTTACAGAAGATTTTCGGATAATATTAAAAATGAAACCTCTGAATCGGTAAGAATTTCAAATCTTCTCGCGCTGGCGCGTACATATCCTGAAATGAAATCAGTAAAAAAAGCGGCATGCCGTTTCAGTTATCCTGCTAATGAAGAGGATAAAAAGAAATTTATAAAAGTAATTGAGATTTCTAAAATTCAGGAGCTTGAAAACTTTCTTATCGATGAAATTAAAAGTTCCGGCAATTCCATAATCAATGAAATTCTTGATGCTCTTGCTTCCTCGGGAACAAGAAAATCCGTTGAAACGGTTTCGAAACTTTCTTCCGGATCAATTAATCCTTTTCTGATAAAAAAATGCAATGAGACCATTGCCGCAATACAATCACGTATGGGTAAAGCTGAAAAAGGCTGGGTATCCATTGACGACGGTAATGAACTGGAAGGTGCGCTGAGCTGTGATGTTTTACCCGGGAAAGGGTCCATAACCGTATGTAATAAGAGTATTCAGAAAAAAAGAATCCGTAAAACATGAAAATTTTAATTGCTTGACTTTAAAATTTTCATGCTTAAAATACATCAATTTCGGAAATGAGGTGTTAAAATGAATGCTTCAGGAAAAATATTTATTAATGAACTGAAAAATGAATTTTTTATTATTGATGAAGAAATAACCGTCCCCCAGTTCAGTGTTAAAGAAATTTCATTTTCTCAAAAACTCGATTTTGATAAGAAGTTTAAAAAAGTTATTCCCTTTTATATTGAAAACCATGATCTTTTACTTGAGCCTGTACCTAAATCGGACACACATTTCATTCATTATGTTCAGAATATTCATGGAAAATATTTTGATTTTCTGCATGTTTTTAAAATTGATCTGAAATTCAGCGGAGATTCCTCAATGATTATTGAGAAAGGCAATCCTGATTTTTATCCTTCTTACCGTACAGACAGACTGTACTACAAATCATATGTCATTCCAGTTAAAAAGATTGAAATTGAAAACAAAAAAATTGCAAGGTTTGAATCTGAGTCACTTGTTTCGAAAATTAAAGTGGAATCCGATCAGTACTTTCATACTTTTGCGATGTTTGATGAGTTTGATAAGACTTCCCTGATTGATAAACTTAATGAAATTATTGACATTAAATCTCTGCCGGTTCTTTACAAAATATATTCATTCTGGGATTTTCATAATTTTACTTTTGCTCTGAATATATTAAATCCGATTAATGAAAATATTATAAACGGGATTGAATTGTTTGAACCGGCCTGGATAGTGGTGAAATCAGAATTTGATTCGGAATTTCTTAAATATATTACTGCAGAAAATTGCGAGGAATGCAGAGATTTTTTCAGGCAGTATATTAATCACGATTCGGAAAAGCTTTATTTTACAGACGGGTTTCATGACAGTCTAAAAAAATATTTATCCTGCTATTCCTTTCATACGGATGATGACCTTGCGGTTAAGAGGTGGAAACGGATTGATATCAAAAATTAAGTTTTTCTTTCTGTTTTTATTTTTCTCCGTTTTTATGTTCTGTTCCGGTGAAGTCCGGCAGCGTGATTTCATGGCGGGTTCCGATCTTGGAAGAAACGGGAAAATAACATCTGCAGATCTGAATTATGTTTTTAATAAAACTGATAAATTTGAAACTATCAGGGATTTCTGCAATTATGCATATTTTCAGGGAGATACTGTCTGTTTTTCAGCTAAAATGAATGTTCCTCTGAACATGGAAAACTGTAAAGCATACTTTTTAATTGATAATGTGCGCCATGAAGCGGAACGGGTTGAATTTACCGGAAACAGGGTTTATGGGTTTTCACTTGCAGGTTCCATACTTGAATTTTATTACAGTGAAAACCTGAACCGTAATTTTGAATCTATCCGGTTTCCGCTGGAAATAAAATTAAAAGTACTTATTGCATATGATAACGGGAAAATCAGGAAGGAAACTGAAAATGACCTGTCTGCCACAGTTGATATAAAGTGACAGAACATTTTACAGTTATGAATTATTCTTTTAAAAACCCGGGAATATCTATCTGGATTTTTGCCAGATTGGAGAACAGAGCATCCGTATTGCAGAAATAATATGAATCCATATACTTAAGAACAATGTATGTTGACCTGAAATCTTCAATCGGAATATCCCTGAATACCGGAAGTTTCAGATTCTGTGTCATATCAAAAATGTAATAATAATCATCTTCACAGATGAAAATGTAATCTCCCGAAAACCGGATGTCTTTGAGCTGTTTGAATTCAATCAGGGTACTGGTGTTTCCGTCAGAAAGATTATATGATTCAATTTTCCATTTTCCTGTAGCTCCGGTAATGTAAAAAATCTGATTGTTATAGAATTTCATTTGTCCGGAGGCGGTTTTTACATTTTTTCTGATTATTTTTCCGGTTGCTGAATTCATTAGAGAAAGGTTGTATGATCCTGCATTTCCGACAGTAACTCCTATGTAGGCGCCGATCTGAATTATATTTGTAATGAAAATATTTTTCGAAAAAGGAGGTGAAAATGTTTCATCTGCAAAAAGTTTAATCGATTTTCCTTCCATGAAATCATATTTAAAGATATTGCGTTTGTAGAAATAGAAAATATTTTTTTCAAGTATTGATAAGCCGTCAATGCTGACCTCATCATCAGCTACTTTCACGGAATTAATCGTTTTTTGGTCATCGAAGGTTTTAAAATCAAGTGAGAATCCGTCGGATAAAACAAGAAGATTTTCAGATTGAGAAAAAGCTGCAAATGCAATTTCACCTTCGGGCGCAAAAGAGGATGAATTTTCGAGATAAAGTTTTTTCTCGTCAATGGAATAAACGCAGTTCTGGTATTCAATGAAGTCCTGCCTTGCGAATTTTGAAGTGGTGTGAAAAGAACTGTTCTGAAGAAGTGATTGTGTCAGAAAGATCTTTGCTTCAAGATCCTTGCTGCTTTTGTATTTTTCAACTGCATTCTGATATAATTCTTCTGGGGATTTTCTGCATCCCGAAGACAGCAGCAGAAGTACCGCCGCAATTAAAATTTTATCTGTTTTTTTCATTGTTGTTTCCGGATTATTATTTCTTTTTTACTTTGCCCGTTGTTCTGGCAAGCATTTTTGCTAAAGCGTCCTTGTCCATCATTTCAATCTGCCGGGCTCCAGGTGAAGATTTTGCTTTTACACTGAAATGGCTTGTTGTAATGAAAATTCCGTTTTTACATTTTTCATCATGAATCCGCTGGGTAAAAGACTGTATCTGGCTTTCTGAAATTTCTTTCGCCGATCTGTCGAAACAGATCAGTACCGGCGGCTCATTTATTTTTTTTGTATTAAAGGCCTTGTAAATGATCAGGCTTTTGGATAATGTTGTTTTTGAAATGATATTGTAATTCAACTGGGCAATTATTTCACTTAGAACCGGATGTATTTCTTCAAGAGTCGCCGTAAACATTTTTTTCAGGGTATCATCCGCCAGAATTTCCTTATATTCCTCAATTTTCATCTGGGTGTTTCTGAAATTAGGAGACTCCTGTTCAATCTGTTCCCAGTGATGAAGTGCTTCGGATATCTGATTGTTCAGTTCATAACACTCAGCCAGCAGGTATCTGTAGGCTATTGATTCTTCATCGCGTTTTTTAAGAGAGTGAAGTCCGCTTTCGAGTTCATCAATAGCGTCACTGTAGTTTTCAAGTTTGAAGTGTATTTCTGCAATCTTATAAACGCATTTTGTATAGAACTGCTTTTCCTTTTTCGCACGTTCATACATTTTAATTGCAGCATCAAGATCTTTCTTGCCGTGATAAATCTGTCCGAGATAGAAAGCCGCTTCACCGCCTGTATCTTTTCGGTCCATACATCTTAGAAAATATACCTCGGCATTGTCATAATCAGCCATCTGGAAGCAGGAAACCGCTACAGGCAGATAGGCTTCTGTTATGGCGGGATTATATGATAGTGCTATGAGAAGGGCCTCTCTGGCATCATGATAATTCTTCTGTTTGAAGTATGCCAGGCCGACTCTCTGATTGGCGGTCTGGTCTGTCGGATTATAGGATAATATTATCTTGTAGCTCTGAATTTCCTTCTGCCATTGTTTTGTGAGATTATACAATTCTGCAAGATGATACTGGATCTGCAGTTCGTCAACATGTTTCGTAAAATCCGGAATCTGAAGAATGCTGTTCAGTTCGGAAATGGCAAGCAGGTACTGTTTCTGGTATATGAGTATTTTAGCGCGCATGTATTTTGCCGGAACATATTCTTTCTTTTTCTCCAGGACCGTCTTGACGATTTCACTGGCAAGAGTGTACTCGCCGGCATTAAAAAGTTCTTCAGCTTTTTTAATACGGGACGGTATCTGCAGTACCCGGAATATCATCAGAAATCCGAGTGCAAAAATAAATGATATCACTACTATGATAATTTTAATTATTTCCATAATATCTTATAATGCTGCCTGCGAGAAATTTTTTAACTCTTCATATCTAAATAATCCTTATTCTCTATATCGTCAACCATAATATTGGATTTAAATCCTCCATTATGTAATAAAATTTTACCATTATATAGTTTTTAAGGAAATTTGTCTGATCAGTAAGCCGAGATATGCCGGATTTTACATGAGATATATGGTATGCGGCTGTTTATTTTGTAATTTACAGTATGATATATGTATTTTAATGGAATGTTAAAAATTCATTTTTTATAAATTAATAACTTTACAACACTATATATGATTAAATATTTGAAAAATACAGTATTTAAGGAGAATGTTATGAGTGAGGTCGGAATAATTCTGGGAAGTGATTCTGATTTGCCGAAGGTGAAGAAATGTTTCCAGATTCTTGATGAATTTAAAATAGGATATGAAGTCATAATTTCATCGGCTCACCGGACACCTGAACAGACTAAACAGTGGGTCAGCGGAGCGAAAGACAGGGGAATTAAAGTAATAATTGCTGTCGCCGGCGGTGCAGCTCATCTGCCAGGAGTTGTGGCGTCATATACACTGCTTCCGGTAATCGGAGTTCCTGTTGAAACAAATCTTTCAGGAGGAATGGATTCAATTCTTTCGATTCTTCAGATGCCCGGAGGAATACCGGTTGCTGCTATGCCGGCAGGAAGTGCAGGCGGTATGAATTCGGCACTGTTTGCCGTAAATATTCTGGCTCTTAACAATGAAACTTATTACAAAAAGCTGCTTGAATACAGAGAGAATATGAAAACCGGTATTCTGAAAAAAAATGATCTTATTGCTGAAAAAGGTTTAATGCAGTATATAAAGGAGCTTGAAAAATAATGCAAAGTGTGAAAGAAACAGTAGCCTCAAAGGTTATAATTCTTGATTTCGGATCGCAATATACCCAGCTGATTGCACGCAGAATCCGTGAAATGAATGTTTATGCCGAGATCATTCCCTATTTCGAATCAGTTGATAATATCCGAAAAGCAAATCCATCGGCAATAATACTGAGCGGAGGCCCTTCGTCAATTTATGAGGAAAACTCACCTCAGATCAGTAATGAAATATTCAACCTGGGAGTGCCTGTACTCGGGGTATGCTACGGGCTTTGTGTAATTGTAAATGCCTTTAACGGAAAAATAGAAGGTTCGCCTTTTAAGGAATTCGGACATGCGGAAATAAATGTTAAGAGCAAAAGCAGGCTTTTTTCCAACACACCGCCATGTCAGACCGTTTGGATGAGCCATGGTGATAAAGTCGTTTCAATGCCTGACGGATTTGAACTGACTGCATCATCAGCAAATGCCGAATTTGCGGCAATAGAAAATTCATCGAAAAATATATATGGAATTCAGTTTCATCCTGAAGTACATCATTCTGTTGAAGGTAAAAAAATATTATCCAATTTCCTTTTTGAAATATGCGGATTGGAAGCCGACTGGAACATGAAGAATTTTCTTGCAACTGAAATGGAAAGCATCAGACGGACTGTCAAGGATGGAACTGTTCTTCTTGCACTTTCCGGAGGTGTTGACTCATCGGTCGCAGCAAAGATTATACAGAACGCAATAGGTGATAAACTTTATTGTGTTTTTGTTGACAATGGTCTTCTTCGAAAAGATGAGCGCGCCCAGGTTGAGAAGCGCTACCGTGATCAGATGAATCTGAATGTCATTACTGTTGATGCGGCAGACAGGTTTCTTGAAAAACTGGCAGGCGTGACAGATCCGGAACAGAAGCGTAAAATTATAGGACGTGAATTTATTGAAGTATTTATGGAAGAAGCCGGCAAAGTCGGAAGATTTGATTTTTTTGCCCAGGGTACTCTTTACCCGGATGTCATAGAATCCGTTTCAACAAAAGGTCCGTCCGATACGATAAAAAGTCATCATAATCGTGTTCCTGAGGTATTAAAACTTATTGAATCCGGTCAGGTTGTGGAACCTTTGAAAGAGCTTTTTAAAGATGAAGTACGTGCACTCGGTATTGAACTTGGCATGAGTGAAGAACTTGTATACAGACATCCGTTCCCGGGGCCGGGACTTGCGATACGTGTGATCGGTGAAATTACCAGGGAAAGGCTTGATATCCTGCGCGAGGCTGATGATATTATTGTAAATGAAATCAAGAATGCCGGTCTTTACAGGAAGTTATGGCAGGTTTTTGCAATTTTTCTTCCGGTGCAGTCGGTCGGAGTAATGGGTGATAAAAGAACCTATGAAAACGTAATTACAGTCCGTGCGGTTGAATCGGTTGATGCAATGACTGCTGACTGGGCTGATCTTCCTAAGGATGTATTGAGAAAAATATCAAACCGCATAATAAACGAAGTAAAAGGCGTTAACAGGGTTGTATATGATATTTCATCCAAACCGCCGTCGACAATTGAATGGGAATAGTACAGACTGTG
This sequence comes from Spirochaetota bacterium, assembly GCA_016928815.1. Classification (GTDB taxonomy): domain Bacteria; phylum Spirochaetota; class UBA4802; order UBA4802; family JAFGJZ01; genus JAFGJZ01. The sequence goes on along the minus strand of JAFGJZ010000090.1, from coordinate 3,498 downwards.
TAATCAGTAGCTCTCCGGCATGAGGAAGTAGTCTGCCGGAAAGCCTTCCAGCAGTTTTTTAATCTGTGATCCTGTTTCTTCATCAGTGAAAATTTTTCCTGATTGCGGATAATCGGTGAAAATGTAATTCTGATCTCTGAAGGTGAATTTCAGACAGTAGGAATGAAGATAGGCTCTGTCTGCAGTCTGCCTTATTTTCGGCTTCGGGTAGTACATGGGGTCTCCTAATACGGGAGAGCCGATGCTTTTCAGGCCAGCTCTTATCTGGTGAGTACGGCCGGTATGAAGTTTAATCAAAAAAACAAACAAACCGTTTTTAATTTCATGACCTGTAAATTCGGTTACAGCCGGATTCTCAGCAGTTTTCATGAGTTTCCACATGCCTCTTCTGACTTTTTTCATGTCGCCGCGTATGACGCCTGAGCTTTTTACAGGCGGAATATCTGAAACTGCTATATAGTATTTTCCGATTTCATGGTTTTCAAACATTTTTCCAAGTTCAGCGGCGGTTTCGGGATTTTTAGCAGTTATTATAAGACCGGTTGTAATTTTATCAAGGCGGTGAACAGGATAAATTTTTTCGGCTCCGAATTCATTCTGCAAAAGAGAGAAAAATCCGGGTCCGCTTTCAGAATGAAAACTTTTTTCGGTAAGTTTGCTTACAACAGCAAAATCCGGATTTTGAAAGATTATTCTGAAAAATGCATTCATCTGTTAAAATTATAAATTCTATCATATTTATCATTCAGATAATTCATGAAATAATCGGGATTCAGATCTTCACCTGTAACCAGTCTGCAGAGTTCAGGACCGGAATAAAGTGCGCCTCTGCCGTGAATGTTTTCCCGAAGCCAGTTCAGAACAGGAAGAAGTTTTCCGGACGAGATCTGTTTTGAAACATCAAGATCCTTATTCATCGAATTAAGAAACTGGGCACTGTAAAGATTTCCGAGTGTGTAGGTTGGGAAGTATCCAACGCCGCCGAAAGACCAGTGAACATCCTGGAGTACTCCTGCTGCGTCACAATCCGGAACAATGCCCAGAAGTTCTCTGGAAAGTTCATTCCATGCCTCAGGAAGATCCTTTACTGCAACTGAACCTTCTAGCAGCTGAAGTTCAAGCCGGAATCTTAAAATAATGTGAAGCCCGTATGTAACTTCATCAGCTTCAACACGGATTAAGGACGGTTTGACCATATTTACGGCTTTGAACATTTCCTCGGCGGAATAACCTCCAGCAGGTTCCGGAAATATTTCTGCAATTTTTCCGTAATAAGCGGTAAAGAATTCCATGCTCCGGCCGATCATGTTTTCCCAAAGGCGGCTTTGACTTTCATGTATGGCGAGTGAAGCGCATTCGCCAAGTGCGGTACCTCGCATCTGCCCGGGAATGCCCTGCTCGTACAGGCCGTGCCCTCCCTCATGCATGGTTCCATATAAACCCATATTGAAGTAATGCTTGTCATAACGTGTGGTAAGTCTTATATCTGAGCCGCCCAGCGTAGCGGTAAAAGGGTGCTCACTTTCATCTATCCGGCCCATGGTAAAATCGAAATTCATTTCTTTAAGTATGAAATGACTAAGTTCCTTCTGCCGCTTGATATCCCATTTCCTGTGAAGAATTGAATCATCAACCTGTTTACAGCCGGAAATTTTATTCAGCAGTCCGGTCAGTTCCGGCTGAAGTCTGTTAAATACTGATTTGATTTCAGTTGTTCTGGTCCATGGTTCAAACTGGTCAAGTAATGCGTCATAACGGTGTGATTCATATCCCAGGATTTCTGATTTACGTATCAGGAGATCAATCATTTTTTCAAGGTATGGCCGGAAAAGAGAGAAATCATTTCTATTTTTCGCTTTAGCCCAGTTTATCTGTGAAATGGAGGAGTGTTCCGCCAGTTCGGAAACCAGTTCTTCAGGAAGTTTTACTGCGTCTTTATATGATTTATAGGCTCTTCGAAGGAGTCGCCTTGAATGATCCGGCAGGGATTTGTCGCCATCAGGGGTAGACTCGGAGCAGCCGAGATCGGAAAGAACCTGTTCCATTTCAGAACTGCTTGCACGCTGGTGAATAAGCCGTGAAATGAGAGATGACTGTTCGGATCTTTCAGCAGCTGCGTTCTCGGGCATGTAAGTTTCCTGATCCCATCCCAAAACTGAAAATGTATGGGTTAAGAGGGAAATCTCCTTTGTAAGCCGGTTAAGTCTGCTGAGATTTTTCTCATGATCCATTTTCATACCTCCCATAATGTTCCATTGTTTGCATTTTCAATCCAGTTTGTATATTGTTTTTTTAAAAATTTTAAAATCCAATTTTAAGTTATTGCAGATAAAATGCGGTCAAAATAATATGCAGTCATCTTATTTCAGGAAATTAATATGACTCAATCAAAAATATTTAAGCACAGCCATACATATCTGAATTATATGTTTTCAATATGTCAGGGGATATTTATCTATGAAAATGTACTGATGCGGCTGAAACATCCTGAATCTGATAAAGAAAAATATATGGAAATTCAGAATATAATGAAAAGAGAGGTTGAGGCTTTTCAGAGTCTTTGGGAAGACAAGCCTTTTCTTTCCGACCCGGCGATGTTTCCTGATGCCGATAAAGTTCTTGCTGACTGCAGAAAAGATCTGGAAGACTCCGCTGAACTGGCGGAAAAACTTGAAAAAACCGGAGAGGAAATGTCCGATGATGATCTTGCGGCAGCGCTCGGGCTGATTGCGAAATCCGCATATATTACTGAAAATTTTTTAAACGGGGTAATAGCATATTGTGAACATTTCAATCTGGAATCAGATCTTAAGCTCTGGCATGGTCAGCTGCCTGCAGCAAATAACAGCACTGACAGAGCAGGGTACTATCTGACACGTTTTGAAAGCGGACTTGACGACCGCTTGAGACATGACATTGTAACTGTATTCAAAGGATATTCAGGTATTTATAAATCGCATGCAGCTGAAATAAAAAAATGGCGGTCTGAATATGAATTTGATATCCAGACCTGATTTGCATCAAGATTTTATGAGTTCTTTTTCAATTTCGTTTTTCTGTCTGGAGTTTAATTCCGGCAGTCTGATGTTTAATGTGTCCAGTGAATTTACGGTGTTTTTGTATTTCTCGGTTTTTTTAAGGCGTTTAAGACGCTTGTTGCTTCTTCGTTTGTCCCATCTGTTTATTTTTCTTTCCTGTTCCATGAATTTGCCCTGCCTTTTTTATTAGTCGGGTTGATGTTTATTATGCAGAAAACAATATTCCTGTACGATAAAAAATCAATAATTTTTTATTAAAAATCCGGATTGCTGATATGTATTTTTTTTATGTTAACCGGTTGCTGTGCAGGCCGGAATCTGATTTGTTAAGCAATGATATATTATTGAAAAATACATTGCTCTGAAAACATTTTAAAACGTCCGGACGGTTTAAAAATAATCATAAATGATACTATTAAACTAATTTCAGTAATAATTAAGCACCGAATTATTATATTTT
>JAFGJZ010000089.1 GCA_016928815.1 Spirochaetota bacterium | reverse complement strand
TCAAATTTACGCCGATTTTTCATTTTAATTTTCTCCTTGTTATTTTAATCGGCTTAACTTACTGTCTACATTATCGGGGTAAGGTCAGAACTAAAAACGGCAATGGAACTAAATTTTATTTTTAATAGAATGAAAATGGATCTTAAAGATATGTTTAATCTGCTCCAGGACAATCCGGATCAGAATTCTATAGTCCAGAAAGATCTTTTATTAGCCCAGCAGCTGATTTCAGATTCATTAAAAAAGGTTAAGAAAAATGTTTCTTATAAAGAATTATCATATCAGGGAAAATTATTTTCAAAATAACACCACAGCCTGAAAATTTCAGGAGACATATGAAAAAGATAATTACAGTACTGATCACTTCAATCGCTTTATTTACAACCGGAGTAATAACCGGACTTTTTATCAGCAAGGATAAAACAATTCCGGTGAAAACAATTAAAACTGTACAGGTGTCAGGTGAAGAAATACGAAACACAGATTTCGTGTTGTCCGGAAATGAAATCAAATTTAAAACAACTGCCAGCGGTGTAGGAGTTGCTGAAACTACAATTCCTAAAACTTTAATTCCTGAAGTAAATAACTGGCAAAATAAAAACAACTCTGTTCAACTTGGATATTATTCTGATTATAAATTTAGTGCTGCATATCTGAGAAGATTCGGATCACTATCAGTCGGAGCCGGGGTAATATTGCCGATTGAAATTTCAGATTTTAAAAAATGTTCAATTTTTTTAATAGGTCAACTGTGGTTTTAGTTCTGCAAGTTAATTGAATTTCGTAACATTTATGGCTGTTTTTTAAGAAAATTTCGATTGAATTCAGCTTTTTTTTACAGTAAGAATAATTAAAAAGAGCGTGATTTAAAAAAATTTCAGTGGAATTTATTCTTATAATTTAATAATATTGTATGAATATTTAGTATTTCTGCCCTGAAAAGCGTCTAATTCTGGCGCTTTTTGGATTGTTTCCGTTGCATATAATGTGAGTATTATTATTTAGTATTGCATGCCCCTATAGAATGGGCTACAAAATTTGTTTCAGGAGAGGAAAAAGGGATTAACTATAATATACGATATCTCGGAAGAAAAGGGGTAATGGAAGTAATCATAGTAGCAGGTGAGGAAAATCTGGATCAGATAATTCCGACTGCTAAAGATATTCTGAAAACATATGCATTTTCTTCAGGAAATAAATATTCTGAATTTGTTAAAGGAGATAAAATTGCAGATTATGGTCTTGCTGCACTTATAGGCGGCGGTGCATTTGCCGTAGCTGCAAAATCCGGTCTTTTAGCGAAATTCTGGAAATTTATTGTTATCGGGTTTGCAGCTGTTGCCGGTTTTTTCAAAAAACTTTTTTCAGGTTTCAAAAAGAAGAATTCACCGTATGCAAGGTCATATACTCCTGAAAATGAAAGTACACCTGAAACTAATGAAGATGACACAATTTAATACGGAGTTTGATAGAATTGAATTATTCTGATTTTGTTTTACTGGCCGTTTTTTCCATTTTTTTCATTGCTGAAAGTATTCTGTTTTCAGCAAAAGGTACTGTAGTGATTTATTCAAATTCACTTAAAAAATGGAAATATAAAATTTCTGATAAACTTCCTTATTTCGGAGGGAAATATATTTCTCTCCGGAATATATTTCCTCCTCTCGGGGTGTCTATTGTCTGCGGTTCATTTCCTTTAATATTTTCTGAACAAGGCTTTTTAAAAAATCCGATGAGTTATAAATACGGAATTGCAGATTCAGGAGATTTATATATCAGATATTCTGACGTCAGGGAAGTGACTTCTTCAGGATCGGATCTTATAATTAATGGAAAGAAATTCTGTTTAATGAATAATGAATCTGAAGCAGACAGATGGAAAGAAACTATTATGGAATTAGTAAAGAGTCATCCAGGAAACCGGAAAAAAAAGATTGAAGAAGTCATTAGTCTTGTTTTTAATTCGGCTGAGGCTGAAATTAAACTTAAAGGAATTCTCAAAGCGACAAGGTTTTTAAGATTTTTGCTTAATATTCTATATGTATATCTTTTTGCTTTTTCCCCTGTATGTGTTTATTTGTTTACTCTGGGAAATTCGGCTGTATATCTGTTAACCGGTCTGCTTGCAATTCATCTGTCAGCCATCCTGATGTATATCAGGGCATACAGAAAATCAATTCCAGAAAAAAAACTGCAATGGACCGTCATGATATCTGCTGCAATTTTTCCTCCTGGTCTGATAAGATCCATTGATCATTTTTTTACGCAGACTTTCATTTTATATAATCCTCTTGCATTGGCATTTGCTTGTACTGGAAAGGAGGTTTCTGAGGAACTAGCATCATTTCTTATCCGTGAGTACAGTTATTTCAGATTTGAAAGTAATGATAAAATTCAAAATGAAATGATCACTGAATTTCGGGCTGTGATGCTTAATGAAATTAAAAAAATTCTTAAAAAGAAAAAAATGGATTATGATTCTCTTGTCAGACCGCCTGAGAAGTCTGTTAATTCTGTTTCTTATTGTCCGAAATGTTTATGTCAGTATGTAAATGAAAGTTTAAAATGCATGGATTGTAATATAAAACTGATAAAATATTAATTTTTCGAAATTATTCTGATAAAATAATTTTTTGTATTCAGCAGTTTATCAGATGTAATGATTTTCACTTTCAAAATTTTTTTTAACTGGGGAATCGTCATGTCATCCAGCATTAATCCTTCAGTATTGAATGATGTTTCAGGAAGAATTAAAAGGTCCGGTTTAATGCCGGATTCATTAACCGCTCTGATTATATCCTTACCGCAAAGGAGTCCGGCTACAGTAATTTCGCTTCCCAGAAGATGATTTTCTGCAGCTATTACCCGGGCTGTCATGTTTTTTATTTTATTCAGTACCGGTAGAATTTTTTTTTCAGCAACAGGATAAAATGATTTTCCTGTAACAATAAGTAATGATATAGGTTTGATTATTTCCCTGGGAAATGTTTCAGATGATTTTTTAAAAGCATTGAGAAAGTATGTGACTAGTCCGACTCCGTTTTCATATTGCTGATAGTTTTCATATTCTTTATTTGCCGGAAACGGCAGACCGCTTATTAAATAAAATTCGTCTGCTGCAAAAACAAATCGTGTACCTGTTTTTTCAAGAAAATGTTTTTGAAGTCTTTCAATCTGCCGGATAATTTTTACTGAATCTTTTCCGTTTATAGATCTAAGTGAAACAAGTTTTTCGCGATGTCTGGTTTTCCCCAGCGGAACTACCGCTACGGAGGCAACATTTGGATAAAATGTAAAAAGAGTTTTTATTGTATCAGTTAAAATTTTTCCGTCATTAATATTCGGACAAAGTACTATTTGTGTATGAAGCTGAATTCCGTTTTCAGTTAGAAATTTTATTTTTTCAAGCAGGTGGTCATCTTTTTTTATTCCAAGAAGGCGAAGCCGTATTTCCGGATTTGTAGCATGTACTGAAATATATAAGGGAGAAAGATTTTCAGTTATAATTCGATTTAAGTCTTTTTTGCTGATATTTGAAAGAGTACAGAAAGATCCATAAAGAAAAGAATATCTGTAATCTTCATCTTTTATGTATAATGATTTTCTTAGACCTGCGGGATTCTGGTCAACAAAACAGAAAACACATTTATTACCGCAATGTTTTATTTTTATATCCTCGACTTCTATTCCCAGATTTGAAACTTCCTGATAGGTGTTGAAATGAACGTTTTTACTTTTTCCGTTTCGTTCAAATGTAATTTCAAGCGGAATCATGGATCTGTTTAGATAAAAATCAAGAGGATCTTTAACTGTAATTTCGTTAATATGAGTGATTTTGTCATTCATCCGCAGGCCTTTTTTATCAGCAGCTGATCCGGGTTTAATTGCAGTTATAAGCAAAATTACTTCCAAAATAATTATTATATTCCAATATTGCTTAAATTAATTTTTCTGGCAACTGTCTTTTTTAGAATTTAATTTTTTATTTGTATCAAAGACGGCTAGCAGGGTGTCAGAGGAGAACACCAGGTAAAACAGGTGTCAGAGGAACATGCGGTTTAGCCCAGGCAGGGTGCCAGAGGAGAACC
>JAFGJZ010000088.1 GCA_016928815.1 Spirochaetota bacterium | reverse complement strand
TATTCTTTTTTTAAAAATAATATAAATAAAGAAATGAAATATGAAGAAATAATTAATATTTTCGGGCATCCTGACAGAATTACCGGAAGCGGAATCTTAATTGCAGTTTATAACCTTAATGATGATACTGAAATATGGATTGGATATACTGATAAAATATTATATGTCAGGCATGTTTCCAAAAATATGGCGGAATTGGATTTGTTATTTTAATAATTACCTGTTTTAACCTGATATTTAAAAACGGTCATTCTTCAGTCTGTAGAAAATTTATAAAAAAGGTGAATGATAATGTCTGATAATAATTTAAAAATGCGTTCGTTATTATTCCGCAAAACGGGTGAAATGGTGCTGAGAAAAATAACCGTTCCATCTGTTGGTGTAAATGAGGTCCTTATCCGCGTAAAATACTGCGGCATATGCGGTACGGATGTTCATGCTTTCCGGAACGGTCTTCTTATTCCGGAAAATACTGTAATGGGGCATGAAATAACAGGAGTGATTGAAACAGCCGGTAGAAACGTAAGGAAATATAAAAAAGGTGAACGTGTAATTATTAATCCGCTGGCCCGTTGCGGGGAGTGCTACTGGTGCCGGAGAAAGGAATACTCATTATGCGAAACTGCAGCATCGCAGGAAATTGGATTTCATCCAGGATATGACGGAGGTCTGGCCGATTTTATTCTGGTCCGGCATCCTGATTCAATGATTATGAAAATACCTGATTCCGTTCCGATGGAAGCTGCCGCATTAATCGAACCGCTGGCTACATCCCTGCATGCCGTGAAAAAATCGAGGTTTAAAAAAAATGGAACCGCTGTAGTGATCGGTGCAGGTATGATAGGTCTGGGCGTAATTTCATTTCTTAAAATGATGAAAGCCGGGAGGATTATTACTGTTGAACCGTGCAGGGTTAAAGCAGAACTTGCACTCAGATCAGGAGCGGATGCCGTTATTGATCCTTCCTTAGGCAGGAAAGAAACTCTGGAGGATGTACTTAAAGAGATGGAAAGCCCCGGAGCGCCGGTTGTATTTGAATGTGCGGGGGTGGCTTCTGCATTCAGAGATGCGCCTGAATATGCCGTAAAAGGCGGTCAGGTAATACTTGCAGGATTCTGTGAACAGGAAGTCGGAGTAAGGCCGATAGACTGGATTTTACGTGAGATAGAAGTGAAAGCTATCCTCGGATACTATGATGAATTTAGCGAAGTCATGAAATATCTTGGAAATGGGAAAATTAGGACGGAAAATTTCATAACGGATATCATTTCTCTGGAAATGGCTGAAAAAAACGGATTTCATCGAATAGCTAAAGATAACAGCATAGTTAAAATTCTCGTTGATATGGAACTTCAGGATTGATGCGGGGTATTTTAAATTGGAATAAATAAATATTGAATTAGTCAGAATGTTATATTCAGGAGCTGATATACGTCTACAGCATGAATTATCTTGACTTTTATCAGAAGAATTAAAATGATGAATTTTATATTAATAGGTTAATGGGAGGATTATGCGAAAATTCATCGTCAGTCGGGAAGTAACCAACAAGCTGTTAGCATATGCGGCAATCGTGGTTATAATTGTAGAAAGCATTTTAGTTTATACATATAATTTCTCTCTTTCTGAATCTATGATAACTTTCGGTTTTGCAGCTGCCATGTTCGCAATTCCCCTTATCGTGTATTTTATTAAACCAGGAAGTGCGCTTTTCAAGTACCTCTTTGTTTTTTTCGCCATTACATACATGTTCTTCATCCTATACATTCAAAAAGGAAACATTGATAATATCTTCCTGCTCTATGTAGTTCTGGCAAGTGCATCACTATATTTTGATGTGGAGTTTACTCTATATACGACAGCTGTCCTATGTACTGAGACGACCCTTGGTTTCATATTTTTTCGTGAGCAACTGTACCCTTTGCTGGTACCGACTTCGGTCATGTCACTGATTTTCAATTTCCTTGTCATCGGTGTCCTGCTCGCCTTTCAGGGCGAATGGGGCAAACGGATGATGAACTCCTACGAATCGGCCTATGCACGCTCAATTACCGATCCTCTGACGCAGATTCACAACCGTGCTTTTTTTGATGAGTATCTGCGTGATACGGTTGAACATGCACGCAAGTATGGTGAACCTTTCTGTGTAGCCATCCTGGACATAGACGATTTTAAAGTATTCAATGATACTTATGGCCATCCTGTGGGTGACCTGGTACTGAAAACAACGGTCAGGGTGATTCATGAGTCAATCCGCAAGACCGATATCCTGTGCCGTTTCGGCGGTGAGGAATTCACCCTGATTTTTCAGGCGACTCCTCTGGCTGACGCCAGGGTGATCACCGAGAAGATCAGGTCCTGCGTTGAAAAAAACGTGCTCGAAAACGACGGCAAGGACCTTCACTTAACAATCAGTATGGGAGTGACTGAGTTCGCTTTGAGGGATGATGCTGCGAGTATAGTGGAGCGTGCCGATCATGCCCTGCTTAAAGCCAAAAAAAAGGGGAAGAACAGGGTGGAATCTGTTTAGGAAAAGCAGTAAACTTTCGAAAGGATCGATGCTTTCTTATCACCTGAGTTTTATATAACATTCAAGTCAATGTCTGTTTATGTGTGTTGATAGACAGGGACCATCCTACACCTGATTATATTTCTGATGATAAAATATAAAATCCATCCATACTGTTTCAATTGATGCTGATGAAAATGATTTTTTAGATCAGTGCTTATGCACATTTGAATTTAAACATATAAACGAAAATTTATACGTTATATTAAACAGCAAATTATTTCCAACACCTGACATCTGATTATCTGTCCATCTGCAAGTGAAAATCTGTTGATAAAAAATCAGTTAGTCAGGCAGTTGTCCTGATTATATTTTTCACTTGACCTTTCAATGGTAATGTTTATTGTCATTGCAAATTATATCCTGAAATATTTATTAGGAAATTACGGGTTCTTAGCCGGTTTAATTTTACCCTTTTGTATCTCTCCATGCTGATAAATTTTCCCCTAAAGATGGTAATTTTCCAAAATCAGATATCAGATTAAAAAACGGATAATGACAGGGAAAATTTATGAACTATTACATTTTCAGACAGGATGACAGAGTTCCGGATCAGCCGTCAGTGATGAACTGTCCTCATAATATTGACCCTTTGGACTGGATTGAAGGAAAACCCCTTGCAGACCCGGGACCACTAAGACTTTCACTGTCGCCCGGAAATGCTAAATTCCGCGGCGGTATTATCAGCGGTGTTTTAACCCTGTTTCATCAGCGTTTAATAAAAGAACTGCTGCGGTTGGGAATAAGTAATTTTCAGCATTTCCCGGTTGAACTTGAAAATTCCGAAGGTCAGGTGGAATTAACTTATTCCCTGATTAACGTCATCGGAATGATGGAAGCTGTAAATGCAGAAGAAAGTGTCATAGAGCCCAGAGCAACCGGCGGCCGAGGTCAATTGTATTCCTTTAAAATTGATCCGGAAAAAGTTAACAATCAGAAATTCTTCCGTTTAGCGGAAGCTCCGTCACTGATCATAATTGATGAAACTCTCCGGAATGAACTTCTGGCATTTAATCCCCCGGGAGTAATAATGCTGCCTACAGAACGCTATAACGGCTGGTAGATAAAAAATAATGGAATTATTATCAGAATGAGTGTATGCTGCCTGAGCCTTTTAGCGATTTTCCGGGAAAGGATTATCTGAATAACAGCAGTTTCTTCAGTTAAATTTTTATCTTGACCTTTTAAAATTGATGATTATTGTCATTTAAATTATATCTTTAAACGTTGAGAGGCAGAGAATTATGGATCCGGTTATCACGGCATTATTTGCTATTGCAGTAATTGTTTTTTTTATTATAATTCCATCAATCCGTACAATAGGTCCTGATGAAGTCGGGCTGGTAATAAAAAGATTTTCGTTCAAAAAACTAAAAGGTGATTCTCCTATCGCGTTCAGGGGTGAAGCAGGCTATCAGGCTGATTTGCTGATGCCGGGACTTAGAATAAAATTCTGGATATTATATAGTGTCGAAAAACACCCATGGGTTCAGGTTAATGCCGGAAAAATCGGCGTAGTTGTTTCACAGGTGGGAAAATCACTGCCGACCGGAGCAAAATCAGGTGTTTATAAAAATGAATTCGGAAATTTTTCGGATCTTGAAGCCTTTGTTGCTAATGGAGGTGAAAAGGGTGTTCAAAGACCTGTATTACCTCCGGGAACTCTCGCACCTATTCATCCTGTGGGTTTTCTTGTAATTACGGAAAACAGAGTTTATGGCGTTCCGGTCGGGGATAACCTGGTGTCTACTGAGAGTGAACTTAATCCCCAGTCATTCGGTTTAAGACCGGAACAGCTGCGTGTTGTGAAAATTGAACCGAAACCGAAAGATAGTGAAAGCATTGAGCGCATAGATACCATAGGTATCGTTACTACTTATGAAGGTGATCCTCTTCCTTCTGGCGATATTGCAAGCCGGCTCGGCGGTTATTCCGACATTGAATCATTGGAAAAAAATTCCGATGTATCCGACTATAAGTTAATTGAAGTGATAATCGGCAGTAAAAACAGTATTCATAATAATTACCAGGACTTTCAGGCTTTTCTGGATAACGGCGGGAAAATCGGTATTCAGCATGATCCTGTACTCTACGGTGCATATAACCTGAATCCTTTTCTCATAAGTATTGAGCTTGTGCCGATGCTTGTTGTTGAGCAGGGGCAGGTGGCGGTAATTAAATCTTATGTCGGTCTGGTTACACAGGACACAAGCGGTGAGGATTTTCTTTTCGGATCTCTTGTACGGCCGGGACACAGGGGAATCTGGCAGGAGCCTTTGCGCACCGGAAAGTATGCTATAAACCCGCACTGTTATAATGCTGAAATTGTACCGACTTCAATACTGACTCTCAACTGGGCGGAAGCTGTATCATATGCGCACGATCTTGATCAGCATCTGAAACCGATTGTTGCAAAAAGCCGGGAAGGTTTCGAGTTTTCAATTGATCTTCAGGTTCAGATTCACGTCGCAGATACTCAGGCGCCGTGGGTTATCTCGATGGTCAAAACAATGAAAAATATGGTGCAGGATGTACTTCAGGCTGCTGTAGGAAATCATTTTCGCGATAAACTGCAGAGCATACCTGCGATAAAATTTATTGAAACAAGACAACTGGTTCAGAGAGAGGCACTTGAGCATATTCAGATGCAGCTGAAGCAGTATAAAATTGAAACTCCCGGTGTCTACATCCAGGATGTTGTTCTTCCACCTGAACTGGTGAAAGTTCTTACAGACAGAGAGATTGCAAACCAGGAAATCCACACTTTTAAGATGCAGGAGGAATCCGAGAAGCAGCGTATTGACATGGAGAAAGCCAAGGGAACAGCCGACATGCAGCAGCAGCTTGCCAAGTCCCAGGTAAATGTTGAAATAAATACAAACAATTCAAAGGCCCGTAAAGCGGAAGCGGATGGTGAGGCGGAATATATTGAGCGGACAGGTACGGCTCAGGGTGCAAAAGTTAAATCAATCGGTATGGCACGTGCTAATGCTTATGAAGCTCAGGTAAATGCACTCGGCAGTGTTTCCACGACAATGATAAATATTGCGAACTCGCTTTCCGAAGGTCAGAATAAATTTGTTCCTGAAATACTTATTTCAGGAGGAGGTTCAAACGGGGCTCTTGACGGGCTTGCCGGTATAATCTCAAAATATTTTCTTCAGCTGACAAATGAATCTAAGCTTCCGGAAGATCAGGGAAGTGCTGACAAAAAAGAGAAAAAGAAGTCTCATGATATTGAAAGTAAAAATACTGGAAAATGAATTTGAAATAAATATAGTCATAATTTTTTTATAAGTGGATTAATAAGTTTATGGGATATTATGATTTATCTGTTTTAGAACGGAAGAAATTAAATGATAAAATGAGAGAAAACATCGTTATTGAATTGAAATCCGGTAACTTAAAAAATATCATTGAATATGCTTCTGATCCGGATATATACATCAGAAAAAATTGTTATTTGATTCTGGGCAGGATGTATCGCAAAGAGGAAACAAATAGAATAACTATATTGCATATACTTGATCTACTTTCAGTATCAGAGGATGATAGAATCAGACAGACTTCAGTTTTTTTACTTGGTGAAATAGGAAAGCATGATTTTAATGCAGTCAAAACAAAACTTGAAATTTTTTTTAATGATACTTCAAGTTCAGTCAAAAATGGATTAACCGGTGCAATAAAGCAGATTGGTCAGATGAATCCTGAACCTGTTATTGCATGGGTTCGCGAAATTATCAAAAGCTGCAATGAGGATATTCAGAGAAGAATTATTCATGGTCTTGAATTGAGGGGACGTACTCATCCGGAAGATATACTTCCGGTTATTAGACAACTGTTGCAGACTGGTATGAACAGGAAAACCAGGGAAATGATTATACATGTTATCGGACAGATCAGCTATAAAAATGGATGTTTGCAAAAAGTAACATCTGAATTAAAAAAGTGGAATGATAATAATTTAGTTGAAGAATGCAGAAAAGAAATAATAAATGTTCATTTATCTTATAAGAAATTCAGTTTTTTAAGTTCTGATGAAACTGAAAAGTATATGAATTCTAATTTATAAAATTAAAATTTATATTAAGGAAGTTGTAAGATGATAAATAGAGGCGCTTTAATTTTACGCTATAAACAGCCGGCAATTGACTGGATAAACAGTGTGGATCCTTCTAATGATTTTCAGATAACTCTCGAAATCGCAAATGAGGACAGGACTGTTTATCTGATTGAAGACGATGATGCAGAGGACTCTGACAGAATGCTTAAAAAAACATTTAAACATTTTTTTGAAAACGAATTGTTCGGATGGTTTACAGAAGAAAGTCTGTGGCCTCACAATCTTACCTATGAACTTTTCCGGAAATGGTTCACTGTTGAATGTCATTCGATGGTTGAGGATTATGGCAGTTCAGAACTTGTTGATGAAGATTTATGATTAATCTGTAATAATACAGGTCCGTACTGAAGAATTTTATCAGATAAAGAACTTTTCATATTTATCAGGTTCTTGTGATAGAGTTTTTCATTAAAAAAATCAGCAAATACAACCGTTGGTAGATGTCATTGAAGTAAAAGTTTCATGAATTGCTGTCTGTCTTAAAACAAGGAGAGTAAATAATGTCAAATTATTTCATTTTGGATAATCAGCTGCCTGAGTTTAATGCAAAAGGTTACATGGAAATTGAAGACTGGAATGATATTGAAGGTTTCGATGACTGGGGTGAAGGTATAGAAGCAAAGGATAAGCCGGCAGGAGATATAGAAATTGATGTTGTGTCTCATGATGGATACAACGGACTTCCACCGGACTTGCATGACCATTCTGTTCCATTGATATCAGCCCGCATGAAGACGGCTCTGGATGCTGCCGGTGTTGAAAATATAAAATATCTGCCTGTTACTCTTAAAAATCCGGAGACGAATCAGAAATTTGAATATTTTGCATTTAATCTTATCGGTCTCATTTCTGCTGCTGATTTTTCTGAATCTGACATTAAAAGTCCTGACGGTGATTTTACAGGGGATAGTCAGATTTATGATCTGGTGATCGATGAAGATAAGATTCCTGAACTGCTTATTTTTCGCCTTGCTGAAAAGTTCAGTGCTGTTGTAGTGCATTCCCGTGTAAAAGCGGAAATCGAAAAACATGGAATTGACACATTAAGATTTCTGAAACCTGAAGATTACATGGCACTTTAACATTCTTATATCACTGCAGGGAAATTATCGATATGACCGGCAATATGCCGTTATTTTCAGAAAAACTTAAAATTTCATTGAAGAAACGCGGAATTTATAATATTGATAATTTTCCGGTCGAGCTTTGCACTGAAGATGATGAAATATTTGTATTAAGATACCTTCTACATAAATGTTTTTACAAATCGATTTTTAAAGATTAAGAAATTTGATAATAATTATATGTTCAGTAAATGTGAGAGATTAAATTATATATTTATTTTTCTAAAATTTGAAATATTATTCCGCTTGCATTTTTATAATTCTATCAGACTTCATTATCAGCAGAAAGCAGGACTAGATATTACTGGAGAAAATAAATGAGGAGTTGTAAAAAAATGATACTGATATCAATAACGATATTTTGCGGAATATTGATTTTAATTGTATTGGTAAAATCATTCAGTTTTACGCCGGAGATTAAGAATGGTATCTCGGAAATTAAAAGATTAAATATCGGCGGTGTTGATCAATATGTTTTAATTCGTGGAGAAAATATAAATAATCCGGTTCTTTTATTTCTGCATGGCGGACCGGGTACTACGGAATTAATTCCTTTCAGACTGTTTCATAAACGGCTTGAAAAATATTTTACGGTGGTTGTCTGGGAACAGCGAGGAACAGGAAAATCTTTTTCGCCGGATATACCTGTAGAGTCAATGACGATTGATCAGTTTGTTTCTGACGCACGTGACTTAACAGATTACCTGCGTAGAAGGTTTGAAAAAGATAAAATTCTGGTGACGGGTCACTCGTGGGGCAGTGCGCTCGGTCTTCTGACTGTAAGCAGATATCCTGATTTTTACTACGCGTTTGTCGGTTCCGGGCAGGAGGTCTGTCCCGAAGAAAGTGAGTCACTTGCATTGCAATATCTTCTTGAGAAAAATAAAGATAATTTAAAAGCAACAACATTATTGAATGCGATTAACCGCCCTGATCCGTATTTAACAATGGATGATGAAGGTGCATGGTTTGAAAAAATTAAAATTCAGCGGAAATGGCTGGTTGCATCCGGCGGTGAATTATTTAACAGGTCAGATTATTCATTACTTTTTAATTCCAATACTCTGACTGCTCCGGAATATTCTCTCATGGATTTTATTAATTTCGGCAGAGGAAGTATATTTTCACTTAAAACAATGTGGCCTCAGGTAATGAAAATAAATTTCATGACGCAGATTCCGAAGGTTAATGTTCCTGTTTATTTTCTGCAGGGAAGGCATGATTTCAATACGTCTTCAGTGCTTGTTGAGAAATATTTTAACAGTCTGTCAGCACCCTCAAAACAGCTGGTCTGGTTTGAAAAATCCGGGCATCATCCGATGTATGAAGAACCGGATAAATATGATGATTATCTGATTAATACAATATTTCCAATGTGCAAATGATTATGATAATAATAAATTTAATCCGCTTTAATATTTCTTACTTGATATTATTTATAGTTCTGCTCAATCATAGAGCATAATAATCTAAACAGTAAATAGCTGAAAAATAACCAACAGATCAGGAGTGGACATGAAAGTATATGAAGGTAAAATAATAACCTGCGATCAGTCAGGCAGTGTGTATAAATTTCTTGTTGAAGATAAGGGCCGTATTCTTTGGACCGGCAATGTACTTCCTGATGAATGGTCAGGTGTCCATAAAATTCTTCTTGGAGAAGGATGTCTGGTGCCGTCATTTGCAGATACACATAATCACTTCATGTCGCATGCACTTTTCTCCGGCGGTCTTGATATCAGACCGGCATCATCAAATGCTGAAGCAGCAGAAATGACTGTGCGATATGAGGAAAAATCACGTGAAAAAATTACACTCGGTTTCGGAGCATCTGAATATGCTGTCAGTGAAAAAAAAATGATTACACGAAGCGAACTGGACAGGGTACTTCCGGCAAAACCGGTTTTCATCGTGAAATATGACGGACATGCCGGTGTTATTAACTCGGCTCTGCTTAAGATGCTTCCGGACAGCATCAGAACCATGCGAGGATATGAGCCTGACTCAGGACTGATGACACAGGAGGCTTTTTATAAAGTAACCGATTTTGTAACAGCTACTGTTTCTTTACCTGATACTCTTAAGCGGATGCTTAGAGCTGCAGATAAAATGGCTGAGAAAGGAATTGCCCTCATACATTCCTGTACCGGAGTAGGTTTTCCCGGTGACATGGATGTGACACTGGAAAGTGTTTTTGCAAAAGGACTTCGAAACAAAATTGATTACCGTGTGTTTTTTCAGACAATGGATATTAAAAAAATAAAAAAAAGAAGTCTGCCGCGAGTGGGAGGCTGTTTCGCTACGGCACTTGACGGGTGTTTCGGTTCAGCTGATGCGGCGATGAATTCAGCATATAGGAATTCTTCAGACAAAGGTGTACTGTATTATTCTGATGAAACTGTCATTGAATTTGCAAAACAGGCAAACCGTACGGGACTGCAGATAGAAATGCATGCTATCGGTGACAGAGCTTTTGATCAGGCGGTACTCGCAATATCATCCGCCTTGAAAGACTTTCCGCGGAAAGATCATCGCCATGCAATCATTCATTCATGTCTCATAACTGATAAGGGACTGAAGACCTGTGCTAAACTTGGAATTGCAATGGCTGTACAGCCTTCTTTCATACATTGGGATCAGGAGCCTCTTTCATATTTAAAGAAAATAATGGGTGACAGAGCCGACAGACTTAATCCGCTTAAAACGATTCATGCTGCGGGGGTACGTATGAGCGGCGGTTCCGATGCGCCGTGTACCGTACCTGATCCGGTAAATGGAATCTGGGCGGCATGCAATCATTACAATAAAAGTGAATCATTAACTGTTCAGCAGGCCTTAAATCTTTTCACTATTGACGCAGCCTGGATGAGTTTCGATGAAAAGGAAAAAGGAAGTCTTGAAACGGGTAAAAAAGCAGACATGGTGATTCTTGATAAAGATATTTTAAGCTATCCGAAAGGGAAAATCAGGGATATTAAAGTCAGTCAGCTCATAGTTTCGGGAAACGTGTATAAACCCGGTCAGGGGAGAATTGACGTTATTCGAAGAGGATTGTTCTCATCGCGTAAAATATGATAATTTAAAACAAAGGCTGTTTCGTAAAACTGATGTTAGGAGTGGAATATTATGAAAACTGAAATAATGGAAACAAGCAAGGGAAATCTCTCAATGTGCCATCTTGAAGAACATGAAATAATCAGAAGCACGTCTGATTTTCTGGACGTGATATCCAACTGTCCGACAGATACTGTTGTTCTTAATAAAGACCGGCTGCATGAAGATTTTTTTGAATTGAGAACAAGACTTGCCGGAGAGTGTCTGCAGAAAATTACAAATTACAGAATGAGGCTGGTAATACTCGGTTCATTTGATAATATTGAAAGCAGATCGCTCAGGGATTTTATTTATGAGAGCAATAAAAACGGTAAGACTGTTTTTGCTGAAGAAATAAATTCCGCAATTGATCTGCTCAGGTAAAAAGGTACTGTTTCAGTATCTTGGTTTTCTATCTGATACAGAGCCTTCTTTTTCAAGCGTTTCGATGGCTTCCGTAATTTTGTCCCTGTCAAAAAATAATTTGTGATGTGCAGACGGAACATTTGTTCCATTTTCAATATGTTTTAGAGGGCACCATCCTGATTCAATCTGTTCAAGATTCAATGCAAGTGATTCTGCATATAATTTCGCGAAACGTATGATCCCACGAAACGGGAAGCTGTATTGCCCTGCATAATCAGTTTCTTTTAGTCGAGAAGCTATTTTTGCTGTTTCAGCCCAATGAAATCCCAGAAAAGAGGCTATTATGAAAAATAAAATTTTACTGAAAATAAAGTTAAAAAACAGAAATATGATCAGGCATATGGAGTAAAGCATGGCTATCAGTTTTTTTATGATATTTGCCTTCTTAATATCCGCTGCGGCGATCTGATCTAGCTGATGGTTCCAGATACAGGCTGTACCGTTTGCGTATCCGCAAAAATCACAATTGAATTTATCAAAAATACGCATCCCGTTTATCTTGCTGCGGTCTAGAATCATGTAGTCTCTTAAACGGAATTTTTTCAGCTTAAAGAACGGCTGCAGCATGAATGTGTAAAGAAAAATTATTGTAGTCAGGTGAATAAATACAAATTCAAAGAAACTTATGTACATCAGTCCTCCGCCCAGTGCGGTTCTGATCCAGCCGATACGGCGGACATGCGTCATAAAAATTGATTTTGCAATGAAAGGTTTTTTGTTAATTAAAGATTTATTATTCATTTGAAACCCTTATGTTTGATTAAAATTTACTATTCGTTTTAACTCTAAATGTTATACAGCTGTCAAGAAGTTTTTGTCTTTCATTTTATGGAAGGCGCTATAACTTATATTAGTCCTGACGTTTTCTATGGAAAATCTCCTGAAATATGCTGCAACACTGAAAATGTTTGCGGAGATTTCTTTCTAAAATTACTTTAACTGCTTGAAAAAAAAACATGCTCCCGTAACATTAGAGTAAATTTACATCTGGAGCCGATTATGAAGGGACCGTCTTTTAATGAAATAATAGAACAGAATCTGGAAGATCTTAAAAAATGCCCGCATGGCTTTAAATGTACTGAATGTCCTCATAGTGTTTGTGTTACAATGGTGTCTGCTGCCGATTTTCCGTCCAAGTATGGTCATTTTCAGATTCTGGGATTTGTAAACAATAAGGATAACAAGGATCATATCATTATTCTGAAAGGTAATATTGATAATGGTGAAGATGTTTTAATGCGTCTTCATTCAGCATGTCTGACCGGCGATGCATTGGGAAGTCTTCGTTGCGACTGCGGTCCGCAGCTTCATGAGGCTCTGAAATTTATTGAAAAAGAAGGGCGCGGGCTGATTCTTTATCATCAGGAAGAAGGCAGGGGAATTGGACTTGTTAATAAACTGCGAGCGTATGCACTTCAGGATAACGGTCTTGATACTCTTGATGCCAATACAATTCTGGGCTTTGCTCCGGATGCGAGAGGGTATGAAATCCCTGCCGCAATGCTCAAACTTATCGGGGTAAAATCGGTCAGACTGATGACAAATAACCCGCATAAGGTGGAAGAAATCAGAAAATCAGGAATAACTGTAAATGAACGTATTCAGCACGAACTTCCTCCTCAAATACATAATGAAAAATATATGAAAACAAAAAAAGACCGCTTCGATCACATGCTTAATCTCGATCATCAGGAAGATGTAAGGTAATAAAAAAACAATTTTATGCTGGATTTTATCTGTTGTTTGTAGTATAATAATAATGTACCGGTTGCCGGTTGAATATGGAGGATGCTCATCAGTATGGCAATGTCTTTGAACGCAAAACTGAATCAGTCACAACGGCTTGCAATGACTCAGTCTATGCGTCAGTCAATTGAAATGCTTCAGCTGAATTCAATAGAACTTGCAGAAGTAATAACAGCAGAGCTTGAGAAAAATCCGGTACTTGAAGAGGATACCAGTCAGACGGAGAGCAGTGAAGCAGAAACTCTAAAAAGTCTTGAGATAAACAAGTCGTTATCAGGTGAAACTACGGAATTTGAGAAATCAGTAGAGGAAAGAATTCTGTTTGAAGACAGCAGCGATACGGGTTATTCCAGTTTTCTTGATGACGATAATAAAAAACAGAATTTCATGGAAAATGCGGTTTCCGGAAATGTAACACTGAAGGAGCACCTTCTGGAACAGCTGCAGCTTCTCAATATCTCACCCGAGAGCAGAACAGTAATAGAAAAAATAATTACTGCCATTGACGACGACGGATATTTCAGAATCGACCGTATTGAATTCTGCAGAGAAAATAACATTAATCTATCTGAATTCATCAGAGCTAAAAAGACGATTCTGCAGTTTGACCCTGCAGGATGCGCCGCTGAGGATGCGGTTGAATGCCTTCTGTACCAGGTTTATGAAAAATTTCCGGATGATGATGTTCTCGTTTTTATTCTGAAAAATCATTTTAATGAGTTATCCTCATACCGATATGAAGATATCGCCTCCGCATTGAATCTTCCTCTGGATGTCATTCTGGATAAAATACGGCTGATAAAATCCCTGTCACCCTATCCGGGAAACAGATTTGCTTCGGGAAATCCGGTTTTTATTATTCCGGATCTGGAGGCTGAATTTATTGATAATGAGATAATTATTTTTATTAACGATGAATATCTGCCGAAAGTAAAAATAAGCAATTATTATATGAAAATGCTCAAGGATAAGAACATTGATAAGAATATCCGTGATTATGTGCGTGAAAATATAAACTCGGCACGGTCTCTCATGAAAAATGTATCCGGACGTAACGATACGTTATATAAAATTGCTAAATCAACTCTGGAAAGGCAGACTGAATTTTTCAAAAAAGGGCCCGGCAATCTTAAACCTCTTGTTTATGCTGATATTGCAGAAGACACAGGTTTTGTTGAATCAACAATCAGCAGAATTGCGGTGAACAAGTACGTACAGACTCATTGGGGGATCTTCCCTCTGAAATATTTTTTTGTTCAGAAAGCTGAATCTGTTTCAGGAAGTGAAATATCATCTGACATTGTATTGAAACTAATTAGTGATATTGTTAAGCATGAAAATCCGGAAAAACCATGCAGTGATGAGGATATTGCTTCACGGCTTGGAAATTCCGGTATAAGTGTGGCCCGGCGTACCGTGGCTAAATATAGGGATGTTCTTAAAATTCCGTCTTCAGCAAAGCGTAAAAGAATAAATACAATCAATGGAGGACTTTTATGAATTTAACAGTAACAGGAAGACATATAAACGTGTCTGACAGATTTAAAGAGTATGTTGATAAAAAAATCGATAAATTAGAAAAGTATTTTCACCAGGTAATGGAAATTAAAGTCATTATTTTCAAGGAAAAAGTGGACGATTTTGTTGAAATTCTTGTTTTTGCAGACGGCGTCCAGTTTCATGGAATAGAAAAAGGGGGAGATCATTATTCGGCTTTTGATCTTCTGCTCGATAAGCTTGAGCTTCAGGTGAAAAAGCATAAAGAGAAACATCAGCAGCATAAGGGGGTTCCTCTTGGGGAAATGCCTGTTGTCGATTTGGGTGCCCAGGATGACATTTATATGAAAATTCTCGAAGTTTCCGGAAAACCTATAAACGAAATAGAAGCTTTTCTTCAGATGGATATGGAAAAATCCGATTTTATTCTTTTTAAAAAAGGATTCAGTAAGATGACGCCTGATAGCATTGCCAAAGGCAGTGATTATGCTGTCATTTTCAGGGAAAATGGGTCTATTAAAATGGTTGAGGTTCCTGCTGAAATGAAAAACATCACTGAACTTCCGGATTCTTTTGAAATTCATGAAGTAACTTTAAAAGGTGAAGGATCGGCTTCATCTATTACTAAAAAACCTGCCGGTGCTAAAATAAAAAGCCTTACAATAAATGAGGCTGTAAATGCATTGACAGAATGTGATAAATATTATTTACCATTCTTTAACAGAGAAACTAAAACTTTCAATGTTCTGTCTACGAAAGGTCAGAGAATGGAAGTTTTTATACCATCGGAGTAAAATGAAACAGAAAATTTTCATTAGAGATTTGCTGGATCTGCCGGGGGATATTGACCTCCGGCTTACGGCATTAACAGGCGAAATCGGCCTTGATAAGGAAATTGAGGTTGCTGATGTAAACAGGCCGGGACTTACGCTTTCCGGATTCTATGATTTTTTTGCCAGTGACCGTATACAGATTTTCGGAAAAGGAGAAAACGCCTATCTTGACAGCCTTTCATCCGCGGATGCTGAAAAATCACTTGCAAAGTTTTTTGAATATGATGTTTTCTGCTGCGTATTTACTCATAATGTATTTCCTTCAAAAATGTTTATTGATCTTGCAAGAAAGAAAAATATTCCTGTGATGGTAACGGAACTTAATACAACACAGTTTATTTCACAGGTTACGCATATTGTCGAGGAAGCCCAGGCGCCGGTTGTATCCATTCATGGAACACTCGCGGATGTTTACGGTTTCGGCTGTCTCATAATGGGTAAAAGCGGTGTAGGAAAGAGTGAAACAGCCCTGGAACTGATTGAACGCGGGCACAGGCTTGTTGCTGATGATATTGTTGAAATAAAGCGTATTGAAGATTCAATGCTTGTGGGTCAGGGTTCCCCGATTATCAAGCATCATATTGAAATCCGCGGACTTGGAATTATAAATGTCCGTGAAGTTTTCGGAATCCGATCCGTAAGAAACAGTAAAAGGATTGAAATTATTGTTACACTTGAAGAATGGGACAGTAATAAATCATATGACAGACTCGGAATTGACGAGAAACATTTTTCAATACTCGGAATAGATGTTCCGCATATTGTTATACCGGTCAGACCGGGCCGTAACATTCCGGTAATTGTTGAAACCGCCGCTTTGAATCAGCGGCTTAAAAAAATGGGAGTTCATTCGGCGAGAGAACTGGACAAGCGTCTTCAGGACTGGATGAAAATGGAGAGTAACAGAAATGGTTGAAAAAGAATTTGTTGTCCAGAGCGATGCCGGCATTCATGCGCGCCCGGCATCAATGCTGGTTAAACTTGCGATGGGATTTCCATGTGAGGTATTTATTGAAAAAGACGGTGTTGAAGCAAATGCAAAATCAATAATGGGAGTGCTTTCTCTGGCTATTACCCAGGGTTCGAAACTAATTATCCGTGCCGTAGGCGAGAAAGAGGAAGAGGCCTGTACACAGCTGCTGGAACTTTTTAAATCAGATTTTAAATAAAATGAAAAAAGTAAGATATCAGGATTTTCTGATAATTATAAGCGTATTTGTTCTGACGTCGATTCTTGTTCTGGGGCTTTATCCCAAGAATGAGATATCGGGCTCAGAACTTAATGTTTTCTTCATTAATACTATTATGGCGATGCCGCTGATACTTGCAGTTTATTTTATAGTCATTTCTTTCAGAAGAAAAATATCAATAAAAAACAGTAAAATCGATTTCAGTATTCAGACAAAAATCACCCTGGTTCTGCTGCTGATCGCTTTGCTTCCTTCACTTCCTGTCATTGTAATATCAAATATTCTTGTAAACAGAAGTTTAAGCAGCATTGTTTCTCTGGACACGGAAAAAGTTTTTAACCGTGCAATGATTATTTCCGCTGAAAAGATAACTTCCTTCTCCGAAGATATACGGAGCGAACTTTTATGGTATAACTATTCCGTAGATAACAAGCTTTTTAACCTTGAAGATGAGTCATCACGCAGATTTATAACTGAAATACTTAATAAAAAAGGTTATATCTTTAAAATTTATAAAGTCGGGAGCATTTCTGAAAACGGAAATGCTTTTGAAAATATGACATCAGATAACGGAAATATTAATTTTTCTGAAAATATTAAAAATTTCTGCGAGAATGCTTTTCTGAAACCGGGAATTTCTGTTTCCAAAATAAGTATTGAGAATAACAGTATCCTGACAGGGCTGTTTCTTAATGATTCATATCTTTCAGTAATTTACAGGGTCATCCCGTCTGATGTAAATGATGATCTGAATATGTTCAGAAATACACTCCAGTCCTACATTCAGAATAAGGATTACCTCCCGTATCTACAGTCGATAACCGGTATTACGCTGCTTATAATTTCCGTAACTGTTGTTTTCTTTTCAGTACTTGTGAGTATATTTCTTGCTAAAGGAATAACACGTCCGATTACAGAACTTATCGAATCGGCGGAAAAAGTCGGGGAAGGCGATCTCGATGTGAAAATCTATAGAAAAGCAAGGGATGAATACGCAATTCTATACCGGACATTCAATATGATGGTTTTTGAACTCCGTGAAAAAAGAAAGGTACTGATGCAGATGCAGAAACTGCAGGCATGGAATGAAGTGGGAGCCAAACTGTTACATGAAATTAAAAATCCTCTGACACCGATTAAGCTGTCTGCAGAAAGGATTCACCGTCGTTTTATTGAAAAAAATGAGAATCTTGAAAATATTGTACTTGAAGGAACCGAAACGATCATAGATGAAGTAAACGGACTGCAGCATATACTTGATGAATTTCAGCAGTATGCGCGTCTACCTGAACCGGTACTTGCAGAGGATGATCTTAAACTGCTGCTTGAAAACTGTATTAAACTTTATAAATTTGACAATAATGCTGTTTTTGAACTATATTCAGATCCCGTCCTTAATCCCGTTAAATTTGACAAACAGCTGATGAAGCAGGTGTTTATCAATATAATCAAGAATGCTGTTGAAGCAATCGGAGACAGGGATGACGGAAGAATTAGAATTACAATTTTCAACAGTTATAACAGAATTTCGGTCTCAATATGGAATAATGGACCTGAAATTACTGAAGAGGATAAAGCCCGTCTGTTTGAACCGAATTTTTCAAGGAAAAAAGACGGTACCGGACTTGGTCTTGCGATTGTTGAAAGAATCATACTCCAGCATAATGGAAACATAATATGTACAAGCAGTGATCAGAACGGAACGGAATTTTTAATTACCATCTGATCAGGGAGCAAATATGGCTAAAATACTAATTGTTGATGATGAACCGAATATCATTAAAACGATGAGCAGCATCCTTCAGGATGAAAATCATATTGTATATCCTGCTTCCAATGCCGCGGAAGCGCTTGCATTTCTTTCCGCAAATGACATTGATATCGCTTTTTTTGACGTCTGGCTCCCTGATATGGACGGTCTCAATCTGCTTGAAATTGTAAAAACAAAAAATTCTGAAATTGAAATAATTATGATTTCAGGACATGCCAGTATTGATGTGGCTGTAAAATCCACTAAAATAGGTGCATTTGATTTTCTTGAAAAACCTTTATCAATGGAAAGAATACTTACTGTAGTAATGAATGCTGTCAGATCAACGAATCTCAAGCGCGAAAATAAGTCGCTCAAACTGGCCTTTGATGCTGAAGATGAAATGATAGGAAACTCGAAAGCTATTAATGAAGTAAGAGATGTTATTGACAGGGCGGCTTCAACAAATGCCAGGGTTTTTATTACCGGTTCAAACGGTACCGGAAAGGAACTTGTTGCGAAGGCTATTTATAAAAAATCCAAACGTTATAACAAACCTTTCATTAAGGTAAATTGCGCAGCGATTCCGGATGAGCTGATTGAAAGTGAACTTTTCGGACATGAAAAAGGGGCATTTACCGGAGCTGTTGCCAAACGTGCGGGTAAATTTGAACTTGCAAACGGCGGAACCCTTTTTCTCGACGAAATATGCGACATGAGCCTGTCTGCCCAGGCAAAGGTGCTCAGGGTTCTTCAGGAAGAGGAACTGGAACGGGTGGGAGGCAATGAAACAATCGGTGTGGATATCAGGATAATTGCAGCCACTAACGTTAATGTCAGAAAAGCCATTGAAAACGGGCAGTTCCGTGAAGATCTCTATTTCCGGCTCAATGTAATTCCAATTGAGGTTCCTTCTCTCTCTGACCGTAAAAGTGACATACCGGTGATTGTCGATTATTATCTCAGGAAATTTTCAAAGCTTCATGGTATCGGACACAAGGAAATTGACAATGACGGTATGGAATTTCTGATTAATTATCCATGGCCGGGAAACATCCGCGAACTGAGGAATATCATTGAACGTGTTTCCATTATGGTGCCGAGAGAAATCATTTCCGGTGAGGATCTTGAGAAGTATCTTGAAATGAATTTCAGCTACCAGGAAACATATATCTCTGATAAATCCAACCTGAAAATTGCAAAAGAGGAGTTTGAAAAAAATTTCATTATTAATATGATAAATCAGAAAAAAGGTAACATTTCGCAGGCTGCTAAGGAACTGGGAATTGAGAGGACAAATCTTCACAGAAAAATTAAGCAGTATAATATTGATACTTCATCTTTTTCAGGATAACCAATGAAAGAAAACCTTATTCAGATTCTGAAAAACAGTCTCAGGTTCGGAGCGTTACCGCCTGTATTTTACAGGGACTCTGATGAAAAAGCCTTTCTGGACTCAATTTTCAGTACAGGTTTAAAAGATAATCCGGTTCAGGAAAATCCGCCGGCAGAATTGAAAACTGAAACAGAAAATGCAGTTTCGGAAGTTTCACCTGGTGATGATCAAAAAACCCTTAAAGAGTACATCCGGGACTGCAGGATATGCGGAAATCTTGAAAACAGAAAATATCCTTCGGGTTCTCTTAACAACGGACTTATGATTATTCTGAATGCACCGATGATGATGAGCTCACTTGAAAAAAATCTGTATAAAAACGATTCCATTGAAATGCTGAAAAATATTATTGAAAAAGGCATCGGTATCGAGCTTAAGAACATTTACATAACAAATATCATAAAATGCGAACCGGATTCTCTCATAAATAAACCAAGCACCATGTTCAAAAACTGTGAAAAGATAATCAGGCGCGAAATACGGGAAATAAATCCCAGGGTAATACTTGTCATGGGTGATATGCTTCCGTTGCGTCCCATTCTGCGTACCAGCGGAAACATTCAGTGGTATAATATTGATCATCCTGTTACCATTCTCAAACATCCGTCCTTAAAACGGAAAGCCTGGAATACAATTGTTGAAATGAAAAAGTATATGGATGATCTCACTTGAGCAGTCCCGTATATGCTGAAATATGCATGGGTCTGCCGGTCGAGGATGCCTTTACCTACCTGATTCCGGAAGATATGAATGCTGTTCCGGGAGTCAGGGTCATCGTGCCTTTCGGCAGAAAAAAAATGATTGGTTATGTCATCTCGGTTCA
The DNA here is from genome assembly GCA_016928815.1 of Spirochaetota bacterium. Taxonomy (GTDB): domain Bacteria; phylum Spirochaetota; class UBA4802; order UBA4802; family JAFGJZ01; genus JAFGJZ01. The sequence continues at coordinate 1,833 of JAFGJZ010000088.1, read as the reverse complement.
TTCCGACACACCTGAATTCAAATGCAGGGAAATCATCTCACTGCTGGATGATGAACCGGTATTTGATGACAGACTGGTTAATATTTCAAAATACTGTGCATATAATTATTTTGCATCATTGGGTGAGGTGATGCATCTTGCCCTGCCGTCCGCAAAAAGCGGAAAAAACCGGTTCATCCCCCCTTTTGAAAATAAGTTTGTCGATGACAAAATACTTAATGATGATCAGAAAAAGGTTTATGATTCAATTACTGAAGGCTGCAAAAAAGATGAACTGCTTCATCTTATATACGGTATAACCGGAAGCGGAAAAACTGAAATCTACATTAAGCTTGCGGAATATTTCATTGAAAAAAACATGTCAGTCATATATCTCGTACCGGAGATTACGCTTTCATCGCAAATATACAAGCGGTTGTATGAAGTATTCGGTGACAGTCTAATTCTTTATCACAGCAGGCTTACACCCAATCAGAAACTTGACAACTGGCGGAAATTCTACAGCGGTACTGCAAAAATTGCCGTCGGTACAAGGTCTTCCGTCTTCCTGCAGGCTCCTTCATTGGGGATGATTATTGTAGATGAAGAGCATGATCCGTCATATAAGGAAGGTTCATCTCCGAGGTATAATGCAAGGAGAGTTGCCATTTACAGAAGCAGAACTGAGAAATGCGCGGTTGTTTTCGGTTCTGCAACCCCATCGATTGAAACTTTTTACGCGGCTGAAAACGGAGTTCTGAAGTATCATGAAATTGAGAGCAGGCACGGGGCTGCCGGTCTTCCTTCTGTTGAAATAATTGAAATGGAAGGAAGCTCGCAGGAATTTCTGTCAAATAAACTTAAAATAGAAATAAAAAATACTCTCTCTAAAGGAAATCAGGTGATTCTGCTTCTTAACCGGCGCGGCTATTCACCTGTGGTTATGTGCGGAGACTGTAAAACAAGGTTAGAATGTCCGAACTGCAGCATTGGCATGAATTTTCACGGCAGCGGCAAATTAATCTGTCATTACTGCGGATACAAACGCAGCGTGCCGGATAAATGTCCTTCATGCTCCGGCAGTGATATAATAAAGATCGGAAGCGGTACACAGCGTGTTGAAGAGATTATAAATGACATGTATAAAGACAGGCGGGTTTACAGACTGGATCAGGACAGTATGAAAAATAAAGATGCCCTTTTTGATCTTGTTGAAAAAATGGAGAACAGGGAAATTGACATACTTCTCGGTACCCAGATGGTTTCAAAAGGTTTCGATTTTAAACATGTTGAGATAGTCGGAATAATTCTTGCCGACATCGGGATGAACATGCCTGATTTCAGAGCCGCTGAACGCATATTTTCCCTTCTTATGCAGGTAACAGGACGCGCAGGAAGGGGTGATGTACCCGGAAGAGTTGTGATTCAGACGCTTAACAGCGGCAATTCGATGTTTCATTTTCTTAAAAGTCAGGATTACAAGGGATTCTATAAAAATGAAATTGAAATACGTAAGATACTTTCATATCCTCCTTTTTCGAGAATTATCAGGCTGCTTGTACGCGGTATTGATGAAACAAGAGTTATAAAAGCATCGGAGAAAATAGGCGCTCTGGTTGAAAGAATTGTAAAAAGCAGAAATTACAATCTTAAAATACTTGGTCCGGCACCGGCGCCGTTTTCAAAAGTCAACCGTAATTACAGGCATCACATCATTCTAAAAGGAAATGACATAGCGGTAATCAGAAATGTTATTTCTTTTGTCAGAGAAAATTTTAAAGATAATAGAGTATATCTCGAAATAGATATTGATCCTGTAGAACTGCTTTGATGTGTTAGATTTTATAACTGTAG
>JAFGJZ010000087.1 GCA_016928815.1 Spirochaetota bacterium | reverse complement strand
CTGCTCTCCGGACCTGCTGTAAAAAATAAATCAAATTCAGGAAGAAAATATGAAAAAACAGCTAAAACTTGCAGCAATGATTTTAGTTTTAATGTCCATTGCCTTTACGGGATGTGACAGCGGCGGAGGCGGCGGTGACGATACCGACACAACCGATTATGCGGCGCTTGTATCTGTTGATGCAGCTTCACTTGATGTTAACTACGGCGGTACTGACAGCGCTTCCAGTGTTACCCGGAATGTTGCTTTGCCTCTCTACGGAGATCATGATACGGTAATTACATGGTCAAGCAGCGATGAAACCACAATTTACTGGACAGAAAATAACATTGATTACTGCTCAATAAACGGTAATGTGGACAGGCCGGAATTTGCAGCAGGTGACAAAACTGTAACCCTCACTGCAGTAATATCAAAAGGCGGCGCAAGCGAGACCAGGCAGTTTGTACTGACAGTCAAACGCATGCCGGGAACTGACCTGCAGTCTGTAACTGAAGATGCTGCAAACCTTGAGGTTCAGTATGCACCCGGAGACAGTGCTTCAAGTGTAACACAGAATGTTTTTCTTGAAACAGACGGAAACTGCGGAACAGTAATTACATGGTCGAGCAGTTTAACTTCAACAATATCTAATGCCGGTGCAGTTACAAGACCTGCATTTTTAAGCGGAAATGAAACCGTAACTCTTACTGCAGTAATAACAAAGGGATCTGAAAGCAGTACCAGGGTGTTTAATTTGACAGTTATCGAGACTCCTCCGACAGACGCACAGGCAGTAGCTGAAGATAAAGCAGCGCTTGCAATAATTTATGCAGCAGGAGAAAGCGCAGCGCATGTAAAAAACAATATAACTCTTCCGTCAACAGGTACATGCGGAACAGTAATTACCTGGTCGAGCAGCAACACTGCAGTTGTTTCAAACACTGGAGTAGTTACAGCGACAAGTACAGCTGTAACAGTTACAGTAACAGCAACAATTACCAGGGGCAGTGCAAGTGACACGAAAGTGTTCACGCTAACTGTTGTTTTAGCATATAATCTTCGCGACATTGGTCCGGCAGGCGGATTGATTTTTTATATTAACCCTAATGCAGCAGCAGACGGGTGGACCTATCTGGAAGCAGCACCCGCATCAACGGAATGGACAGGTAAAGTCTGGGGCGGTTATAATACACTAGTAACCGGAGCTGATGGAACAGCGATCGGAACGGGCAAACAGAATACGATTGATATAGTAACGCAGTTTGGAGCATCAGAGCCCTATGCGAGTAGAACAGATTATGCGGCAAAACTCTGCAGTGATCTGGTTAGCGGTGGTTATGACGACTGGTTTCTGCCATCTCGAGATGAGCTGAATGCGATGTATGTAAATTTGAAATCACAGGGTGTTGGCGATTTCACAAATTATTTGTATTGTAGTTCGTCAGAGGTCGATGCTAACAACGCGTGGATCCAGAGTTTCTCCTATGGTAACCAGGGCTACGACCATAAGTTCGGTAACCCCAGTGTACGGGCTGTTCGGGCTTTTTAATAATTCAGCTATTTTACAATTTTCATCCCCGCGAAGCGGGGCCGAAAATTTCATTTAAATAAGTGCTGATTGGGTTATTTCCTGATCTTGAATTTTCGAAGAAGTATTCATCTTGTTATTGTGAAAAATCTGCTCCTTGTGAGCAGATTTTTTTGGTTCGACAACGTGGAAGGGCAATTAACAATGAACAATGAATAATGAATAAATGTGTATGTGTTTGTGTTTGTGTCTGGTTAAGTCCACTATAACCTGGAAGGTACTAACCCCCTTATTAAGGGGGTCGGCATTTATGCCGGGGGGATCTGTTAACGGCAATTAACAATGAATAATTAATAATGAATAATGAACAATAAAGACAATGAAAAATGTAATGAATAATTAATAATGAACGAAAAGTAAATGAACAATTAGTGGTAATGAATAATGAAAAGAGCGGTTTCGGATTTTTCATTGATCGTCTTTAACATTTTCATGTGAACAGTATGCATTTTCCGTCAATAAAAATGCAAATAAATTGATTATTTGAAATTTGCCATATCGCCATTTATTTTTTTAGGATTTTTCCTCATGTCCAGAATTCTATAAATAATAATGAATTCTTTTTCATTCTTATAATAAACTGCAAATGGAAATTTTTTAGATAACATCCGGTGAAATCCGAAGAATATAGGATGGATACCGTGATTTTGCAGTAAAGAATCTATTTCATTGAAAATTGTTTTGAAAAAGTATTCACCGATCCCCGGTGCCTGATTTTCATAAAAAATCCTTCCGTTGTAGATATCCTCTATGGCAGTTTCGGTGATTTTTATTTTCATTTAAAATGTTTATTCAGAAGAGTTTTTGCTTCATTCCAATCAGAGATGTTTTCCTTATTTTCTTTGATTCTACTTTCAGTTTTCGATAAAAGTTCAGCATGCCATTCCGGTGATTCGAAATTTGTTTCATTTTTTGATAAGTCTTCCCAAAGAGTTTCAAATAGATCCAGTTTTTCCTGCCGTGTAAATTGACTGATTTCGAATAATTTCTGCATAATTTCTCTCTATGATTTATACTATTTATATGATACTGATTGAATTCAGAACCGTCAAACAATTCTTTTTATTTTTTAAGGCTTTCACGTTGATTCTATTATGCATAAGACAAAGGGGAAAAGGCAATAAACAATGAATAATGAATAATGAATAATTAATGGTTCGACTCCGCTCACCACAAGTGGTTCGACTACGTGGTCACTGAGCTCTGCCGAAGTGTTACCCTGAGCCTGTTGAAGTGTCACCCTGAGCCTGTTGAAGTGTCACCCTGAGCCTGCCGAAGGGCTCAAGGTTTATTTTAAAAAATACTTGTCAAATTAATATTAATATGATTTTTTTCACTTTATTTATGCATTAATTGTTTTAAATAAAATATATTCAGATGCAGGCAGGTAGGAGGGATTCATGAAAAAGAAGACAATACTTTTATTTCTGATGCTGATAATGCTGATGTCGTGTTTCAATGACCTGAATGATTTAATATACGAATTTTCGGAATTCAAAGAACCAATCTGTGTGAAAATCGGTGTACCGGTTAATGGTAACGGCCGCGGATGGGCGAATGCGCGCAATTCTCTGCAGACTGCAATAGGCGATGCGTCTCCCGGTGATGAGATCTGGGTTGCAGGAGATATGACAGTTTCTTCAGCCATTGATATATCTGAAGCTGTTTCAATCTACGGCGGCTTCAAGGGAAACGAGTCTAAACGTGAAGAGGCGAAAGGGCGTTCTAATGTGATTAATACCGGTTCATTAAATTATCTGTTTACAATCACGGCTGCCGGTTCTGCAATTTGCGGATTTTCTTTTACTAATTCAACTGGATGCGCAGTTCAATTGAATGCAGATCTAAGTGCTGACATAAGCAACTGCGAATTTAAAAATAATTATGCCGGTTTATCCGGTGGAGGAGGAGTTAGCTGCTCTGTTAATAATTTTCTAAATGTTAATAACTGTGTTTTTACGGGAAATGTATTATCCGGTGGAGGGCTTAGGGGCGGAGCAATTTGTTTTATTTCGGGTGTGTTGAACATCAGTAATTCGATTTTTAATGAAAATTTAAGTTCTTCATATGGCGGGGCGATTTATTGTGATGATGGCAGTTCACTGACAGTTAAAAATAGTTATTTTTTTAAGAATCATTCATCATCGATCGGCGGGGCAATATATTCCAATGGCAGTAATGTTATAAATATTTCAGATAACTGCATATTTGATGGAAATTATGCCTATTCAGGCGGCGCAATTTTAATTACAGGAAATAGTACAGTTCAAATTGATAATAATTGTTTTTTTCACAATAATTATGTTACGTCGGGAAGTGGGGGTGCTATTCTGTTAACCAATTTTATTGATGCAGCATTTGTCGATATTCATTTTAAGAATAATTATACAATAAGTGCAGTTACAATGGGCGGTGGAGCAATTGCAGCTACAAATTCAGTTTACGGTAATTTAATTATTAAACAGTGCATTTTTGAATCAAATTATACCTTGACATCTGTAATGGGCGGCGGAGCAATTTTACTGGAAAACAATATTAATTCACAGATATGCGATTCTGCTTTTTTATATAATTCAGTTGAAACCGGAAATGGCGGTGCAATATATAAGACAACCTCAGTTATGCTAATAATGGAAAATAATTATTTTCAGGGAAATACTCCAGATGATGTTTATTGATTTAAGTATGTAAAGTTTAAAGCTAACCAATGTAAATTTTTGATAAAATGAAAATTTCATTTGCCATATAGATTACTGTTTTTTGAAATCAGGACTTTAGTTGTAATTTTTTATTAATAATATGCTGTCTCGTCAATAAAAGGCACGTAACAGGTACGAAGGTGCATTTAATCCAAAAACCCTTATTAAAAAAATAAAACACTTGTCAAATAAATATCATCCTGAATAAATTTTCTATCCGGTTGTTTCTCGTTTAATTTGTACATTAATTGTCTTAAACAAAACATATTAAAATGTATGCAGGGGTTATTCATGAAAAAGAAGACAATACTTTTATTTCTGATGCTGATAAT
>JAFGJZ010000086.1 GCA_016928815.1 Spirochaetota bacterium | reverse complement strand
TTTATTTTGTCCTTTAAATTATTGATCATGTATTATATTTCGGTATTTATATATGCTTTTCTGTAATTTATTGCGGGAAATTACACTGAGAAGCATAGAAAAGCAATAGGAAAGAAGGCTCAGCATGATATAAAGTAGTTTGCTAGAAATGATAACAGATAATCATATACTATTTCATGCTATTTTGTGTAATCTGTGGATAATAACATAATCGATATCAATTTTAAATTCAAAATTCAAAATTAAACATTCAAAATTATTTTTTCACTTGCCTCTGCAGTTCTGGCATCCATTAATGTGAAGATGAGGTTTTTTATCATTCCGGTAGAACATTCTGCCTGAGAGATACTGGCCGTCTTTTAATACTTTTTTACAGACCGGGCATCTGCGTGGTTTTACGGCTAAAGGGCCGTAGCAGTACGGACATCCGAAGACTTTTACGAGAGAGTCTGTTTCAGACTTATATTCTTCAGATTTAAGTTTTTCAGTTTTCAGCAGATAAGAGCCGCAGAGAATACAGGGCAGTTTTTTCCTTGGTGAATCAATTGGTATTTCAATTACAGATTCTGTGTTTTTTTCTCCATATCTTATCAGGTATATCATAGCTGCAAGAATAGTCACAAAAATCAGAATTAAAAGATAAGTCATTTTATCTCCTTTAGTACGAGTTCAGCTTTTTCAATATCACCGAAATTTGTAATTTTAAAATTATTAATACTTCCTTCTACAAACTTAACTTTGTATCCGTATTTCAGAACCAGACCTGCATCGTCTGTAACCTCGTAATCATCATTTATTGCTTTTTTGTGACATTCACGGATTATTTCAGCTTTGAATGCCTGTGGTGTCTGAGTAAGAAATACTTCATTTCGGGACGGTATCTCTGAAACAAAATTATTTTTAACAATTGCAACTGTATCTGTTGAGTTTATGTATGTACCGGAGCATCCGAAATCAACCGCTGCTCTGATCAATTCATCTATCATTCTTGTATTGATAAACGGTCTGGCAGCATCGTGAATAAGTATGATGTCTTTGTTTGAAATTAAAGGCAGATTTACCGCAGCATATGATGATTTCTGGCGTGTGTTGCCGCCAGGAACAGTTTCAGTTAATTTATTTATTTTATAACTTTGTAAAACCGATTCAATCTCTTTCAGAAATTCACTATTTGAAATACATATTATTTCATCAATCATAGGATGATTGTTGAAAACTTCAGCTGAATATATAATTACCGGCTTTCCGGAAATTGTCATTAACTGCTTGGGTTTTTCAGAATTTAATCTTGAGCCTGATCCGCCTGCAAGAATTACAGCAAATACTTTCATTTAAAAAAACTCCTTTTATCAGATGTATTTATCAATAAATTCATATAGTAATCCGGATGTCTATTTTTAAATTTCTTAACATGTAAATAATATGTTGTTAATTTTAGAATTTTTATTTGATCAGGAATATCCTCTAAATTAACTGACTTCATTTTATCGGACTTTACAACTTTACAACTTTATAAACTTTAAACTGCCTGCTATCAACTTTTAACTTTTAACTAATGAATATTTACTTGACTGCGATTACTTGTTTTTATCATTATTTATAAAGTAACAAATTACAATTTAAAGGCTAATTTATGATTAATATTATTTTATGCGGAGGAAGCGGTACAAGATTGTGGCCGCTGTCAAGAAGTTTATATCCCAAACAGTTTGTTCCGCTTCTTAAAGACTCCTCTCTATTTATGGATACAGTTGTCCGTAACAATGATTTCGAAAGATTTATTATTGTCACATCTGCGCAATATTATTTTATTGCTGAAAATCAGTTTGAGTTATCAGGAATTGACGAAAAACGTACATCCTTTCTTCTCGAACCGGCAGGCCGCAATACAGCTCCGGCAATTGCACTTGCAGCAATGAAATGCAGGCCCGATGAGGTGATTCTGGTGACACCGTCAGATCATCTTATTGCTGATATTCCGGAATATAAAAAATGTATTTCAAAGGCCGCGGCACTTGCTTCAGAAAAAAACAAACTGGTGACTTTCGGAATCAACCCGGTTTATGCTGAAACCGGTTATGGATATATTGAAAGCGGAAATGAAATTTCTGACGGCTGTTTTGAAGTTAAATCCTTCCGTGAAAAACCCGATCAGGAAACTGCAGAAAAGTATCTGAAAGCCGGTAATTTCAGCTGGAACAGCGGAATGTTTATTTTCAAGGCTGGTGTATACTTGGAAGAACTTAAAAAATTTTCTCCGGAAATATATATTAAAAGCAAGGAAGCACTTGAAAGATCGGTAAATTATGATAATGTAACAAGAATTAATAAGCAGGACATGCTTGATATACCTTCCGACAGCATTGACTATGCAGTGATGGAAAAATCTGAAAGAGTGGCCGTCGTTACAGCTGAATTCGGCTGGTCTGATCTTGGAAGCTTTGATTCAATCTATGATGTTTGTGATAAGGATTCAGACGGTAATTCCATCGCTGATAATTATATTTCGATTGATTCCAAAAACAATCTTGTAATGACATCAGGAAGAAAACTCATAACAGTCGGAATCGAAAATTCTCTGGTAATCGATACTGATGATGCGGTGCTGATTGCAAAAAGGGGAGAGTCTCAGAAGGTAAAAAATGTAGTTGATCTTCTGGGGAAAGGAACCGATTCTGATAAGGAACTTTTAAAAACACATGTGACGACACACAGGCCCTGGGGCACATATACTGTTCTGCTCGATCATGGAAATTATAAAATTAAAAAAATATTTGTTAAACCGGGTTGCCGTCTATCCCTTCAAAAGCATGTTCACAGAAGTGAGCACTGGGTTGTAGTGAAAGGTACTGCCGAAGTTCAGCTCTCTGAAAGCGTTTCCTCAGTACGGGAAAATGAGTCTGTTTACATTCCTAAAGGTGAACTGCATCGGCTCACCAACAGTACCGGAAACGATCTGGTAATCATTGAAACCCAGGTAGGTGAGTATGTCGGTGAAGATGATATAATCAGAATAGAAGATGACTACAGCCGTGATCAATTTTAGCCGGAATAAATCCGGCTTTATTTTTTCAAGCAGCAAAAAGATCGATGGATTTTACGTTGTCAATTGAAATACGGGTTTCTCTTCTCATTCCGTCATACATTACAATTTCATTATTATCGATGTATCTGTTTTTAAGCAGTTCTATTTCCTTACCGTCCTTCATGTATACAACGATATCAAGCCCCTTTATTTTTAGATACTGCGCCAGCATGGCAACAAAATTCTTCTGTTCTTTTTTCATCCCAGACTCCTTTATTATGTCTCATTAGAAGTATCGGCAGAATTTTAATTTCATTAATCTTTTTTTGAAAAAATGGCATAAATTTTGCTAAACCGGCATATTAACCGGTTTTCTCACTAAAGGTCAGGATAATATACATATTATGCCGCTTCGGACTGATTTTTAAGTTAACACAAAATTGTTTTTTTATTGCCTTTTTATCAGCAGAGTGGAAAATGTATGCAGTAATTATAATTATTTTTAATAAATACTGACTTTATTAATCCATACTTGAAATACGGATAATCATAATACTTGCTGTTAAATGTGCGCTATTGTCCAGAAATCAGGACAATAATTTTAATTTTTAAATATCTGGAGGCTGATATGCTGATAAAAAATCATAATAAAG
>JAFGJZ010000085.1 GCA_016928815.1 Spirochaetota bacterium | reverse complement strand
GTTATTTACAATTAAAATAATTATAATTACTGGAAATTGGTTTTTTCGGCTCTTTTTCAGCTTTGTGCGTTTATTGTAAATAATCATTGATAAAATTATATGAACTTTTAAATTTGGAAAACGATTAAACCTGAAGGTGATTTGCATGAAATTAAAAAACACAGCCCTTGTATTGGAAGGCGGCGGATTCAGAGGGATGTACAGCGCCGGAATTCTTGATTTTTTTCTGGAAAAAAACCTGGAATTCCCTTATGTAATCGGAGTTTCAATGGGCGCCTGTAATGCAGCCAGCTTCGCTTCAAAACAGCACGGAAGAAACCTCGCTGTTCCGCATACTTACATAAATGACAGAAGATACATAAGCTACAGAAGACTTTTTACAAAAGGTGAACTTTTCGGCATGAAGTTTATTTTCAGCGAGGTTCCGCAAAAACATATTATTTTCGATTATGAGACATTTCAGAATTCAAAAACAGAAGTTGTCGTTGTCGTGACTGATTGCAGAACGGGAGAAGCTGAATATTTCAACAGATTTACCTATCCCATTTTAATGGAAGCTCTAAAGGCTTCGACAAGTCTTCCGTTTGTATGTAAAATGGTAAGAATAGAAAACCGTCTTTTTCTTGACGGCGGAATCGCGGACTCCATTCCCTATAAAAAAGCCTTTTCTGACGGATATAAGAAAGCTGTAGTAATTCTTACTCAGCCGGAAGACTATCTGAAACAGCCGGTAAAATATACAAGGCAGGTAAAACTTTTTTACAGGAAATTTCCCGAACTTGCTGAAAAAATTATCAAACGAAGCGAATATTACAACGAATCAATAGCCGAACTCAAACAGCTGGAAGCGGAAAAAAAGGTTTTCATAATCAGGCCGCATGAAAAACTTCCGATTGAAAGAATCGAAAGAAATAAAAACAATCTGAAAAAGGCATATGACATCGGTTATGCCCAGACACCGGAATTTTATAAAGACCTCATAAAATTCTGCGATTAAACGATATCAGCAAAAACACATCTGATTAAACCGGAGACAAAATGAAACACATTGCAAAAAAAATATTTCTGCCATTACTGCTGGTCTCAGCTTCATTCATATTTTATTCCATTCATTATTTTATATTCCGTGATATGCATCATATCTTTCTCTATTTAGTCGGGGACATTGCTTTTATTCCGATTGAAGTTCTTCTTGTTACTCTCATCATTCATAAAATCCTGAATGAACGGGAAAAACAGAAAATGCTTGAAAAAATGAATATGCTGCTCGGTGTTTTTTTCAGCGAAGCGGGAAAGGAACTGCTGAATATTTTCATTAATTCCGATATTCATATTCAGATCTTCAAAACAACATTCAGCATAGACCCGGCAATGAATGATAAGGATTTCAAAAAAATTATTTTTTCTCTGAAACAGACCAGATGGAATGCCGATGTTTCAAAACTGGACATCATCGCTCTTGCTGAATTCCTGCTGAGCAAACGTGATTTTTTCATGAAACTGCTCGAAAATCCTTTTCTGCTTGAACACAACATTTTCACCGATCTCATGCAGTCGCTTTTCCATCTTGAAGATGAATTCACACAGAGAATGAATGCACGCAACATGACAGATGAAGATGTGGCACATATACAGATTGATATTGACCGGGCCTACAATTACCTTCTTATAGTATGGGTAAGATATATGAAATATCTGAAAAACAATCATCCGTATCTGTTCGCTTTTGCAACTAAAACAAATCCGCTTGCGAAGTGAGAGACTGAATACTATTTTTTCATTCTTCTAAAATTATATATCAGCGATAGGATCAGGAAATACAATCCGGCCGCCAGCATAACGGCTGATATCGCAGCCGGAAACAAATGGTCAGTTAAAGAAAGGGAAAAGAGTATCAGTATTACAGAGGCAGTAATAATTTTTATTACTCCCGAAACCATGAGATACATTGAATAACTGAAATTTAATCCGGAAAGGCCTGTTTTCATTTCTTTAAAAATAACCGCAGACATAATTATCCCCGGTAAAAGTAATAGAATTAGAAAAACCGAAATTACCGGTAAAAATATAATATCCGTCATTAAACTACTCCCGAATTGATTAATATTGCAGTAAGATTTATTCTTTGTTTAAACTGATTTACAGTCAATATATTTAAAACATTCCAGAAATTTTAAATGAAATCATCCATAACGTCACGATTTGAAAAAAAATTTTACTTTTTTCAGGAAATTTACGTTATATATATAACATTGTAAAATCAGACATACTTTCAGTAATATGTCTCAAAAATCGCTTGATTCTTTTTAAAAGAATTGAAAAATGATACTATAAATATGTTAAGGGAAAGATTATGCTCACAGGTATAAAAATCAGAAACTTCGTGCTTATTGAAAATCTCGAACTGGAATTCTGCCGCGGTCTGAATATCCTGACCGGAGAAACCGGCGCGGGAAAATCAATACTGATTGACGCCATTTCCGGAATACTCGGAGAAAAAATGTCCACGGATATGATACGGACAGGATTTGACCGGGCTATTCTTGAAGGCATTTTCGAGATAGAGGAACGTTCAGAGGTCAAATCCCTGCTTTCCGGTTCCGGTATCGACTGTGAAGATAATGAAATAATAATAAAGCGTGAATTATACTCAAACGGCAAAGGACGGTGTTTTATCAATTCAACGCAGGTTCCCGTGGCAAAAATAAAGGAAATCGGAGAATATCTTCTTGTCATACACGGACAGAATGAACAGCAGTCAATTTCGCGTACTTCCCGGCACAGGGAGCTGCTTGATAATTTCGGCGATAATGAAAAAGCTGTTGAAACAGTCAGAAATCTATATGCCCAGCTGAGCAATATAAAAGAAAAAATTGAATCCAACAAAATGGATGAACGTGAGAAAAACAGGAAAATTGAATACCTTTCATTTGCAATAAAGGAAATATCTTCAGCCGGTCTGAAATTAAATGAAGAAGAGGACCTGAAAGAGGAATCCAACATTCTTTCCAATTCGGAAAAACTGTTCAAACATATTAAAGATGCGTCGGAATATATGCGCGGCGACTCAGGCGTAATTCAGAATCTTAAACGTGCAGAAAAATCACTTTCAATCATTTCCGACATTGACCCCAATGTTACTGAAAATCTTGAAGCAGTCAGAAATGCCCTTTATACACTTGAAGACAGCGCGACTTTTCTGCGTGAGTATGAACAATCCATAAACTTCTCACCCGAAAGAATCAATGAAGTCGAGGAGCGGCTTTCACTGATATCCTCTTTTAAGAAAAAATACGGAAATTCAATCAAGGAGATACTTGAGTTCAGGGAGAAATCTGAAAATGAACTTGAATCCATTTCGTCAAGTGAAGAAGCAATTGAGAAATTAAACGAAAGACACAAACAGCTTATTGCGGAAACAAAAGCCGCTGCAGTAGAGCTTTCCGACAGAAGAGTCAAAGCGGCCAAAATACTTGAAGAAAAGGTAATGTCCGAACTGAACGAACTCAATATGAAGGGCACAACGTTCAGAGTTTCAGTACAGCGCGAAATAAATTCAAACGGTGAAATAGAACATAACGGCAAAACATACATGCTGTATCCTCACGGTCTTGACAGAATTGAATTTCTTATGGCTGCAAATGAAGGTTCCGATCTTGTCAAACTCGTCAAAGCCGCATCCGGCGGCGAGATGAGCCGGATTATGCTTGCATTAAAAAAAGTTATTCTTTCAAAAGATATTGTTGATACCCTGATATTCGATGAGGTGGATGCCGGAATAAGCGGTAAAACTGCTGAAATTGTCGGAAGGAAACTGAAAAGCCTTGCCGCAGAAAGACAGGTTCTTGTCATAACACATCTTGCGCAGATTGCAGCAATGAGCGACAATCATTACAGTGTCCATAAATATTCAGAACAGGGGAAAACATTTACATCCGTTAAACATCTTTCAAGAAAAGACAAAGTAGACGAAGTTGCCAGAATGCTTGCCGGAGAAAAAATTACAGATCTTTCAATACAGCATGCGGAAGAAATGATTTCCATGGCTGAGAAATCCTGATGTTTGACGCGTACAGTATCGTTTCCGGCGAAAAACTTGAATTTCTTGATCTGACTCAGCTTCTGAAAGAAATCATTTACATCATAATCAGACGCTATGAAACGTTCAGTCACATAGACATTGACAACCTGCTGATAACCCTTGCGACAAACAGAAAAAACACGCGGCGGTCACTGACCTTCGGAAAATGCGTTCCATTGAAATTTGAAAATGGAAGCAGAACTAAGATAATCCAAAACCGTAAATTTGCAATACCTACAGTGAAAATAAAAAACAACGTGATATTATACATGATCGTCTTTTATAAACCTCATTTTTTTGACCTTCCCCTGGAGTATAAAATCAAGGTAATTTTTCATGAACTTTATCACATCTGTCCTGAATTCAATGGAGACATTCGCAGGTTCGGAATCAGAAAAGCGGCGCATGGAGCGTCAAGAAAAAAATATGACACTTATTTTGAAGAGGAAATGAATGATTTTATTGATTTCATTAAAACAACAAAATATAAAAATGTTCTCGGAATGAATTACAAACAGATTCATAAAAAATTCGGGAGTGTTAAATTTCTGCGGATGAAAATACCGAAACCGTATGTTGAAAAATAGAATTTTATATTTTTTCCGGTGATGATTATTCTATTACATAATTATAAATCAGGTTCTGATATGTACGGTCGTCAAAATATTTCTTAAAATACTCAGCGCCTTTCGATGTTGCCTTTTTTACCGTTTTTTCAGGAACATGATTTTCAACAAAATTGAAAATTTTCTGATCCGGAACAGTAATCATGAAATTAATTTTTCTGCCGTCATAAAACACAGCCTCATAAACGGGTATGAAAGATCTCACTGCTGCATACCTGTCAATTTCCATTCTTTCGACATCATTATATCTGTATTCTTTTCTTGCTAACCTGAAAACATTCTGATAAATGATTCCCTCTCCGCTCAGGGCAACGAAATTAAAAATAGAAAGAGGAAGAACGGAAAAAGATATGATTATAAATACAATAAGCGCCGCAATTTTAAAAGGTTTTTTACCGGTATTATCACCTGCCAAATTTGAATGAATCAGTCCGAATAATGCTGATACGATAAAAGCTGTTGAACAGAAAAAAAGCAGAAGAAAAAATCCGCTGAATTTCATTGAAAAATAGTCAGAGATGATTATTTCTGACTCACTGGCCGAAAAAATAGTGCTCTGAATAGAAGTAAAGATTCCCGGAAAATAGAGAAAATAAAGCGGTATAGTAAATAAATGAAAAATGAAAATATTCCTCAGAATTATCAGCAGCTTTTTACGTCTTAATCCTTTTTCATCATTATCCATAATTATAAGATAGTGATTAAAGTGATAATTTCAATATTAATTTCAGACAGCCATCTGCTGCATCATTTCATCATTTTCTATGAAATCGATCAGCTTTTCAATGCTGCCGGACTCAGAGAGAATTGTATAGTAATTTTCTTTTATTCCCGGAGCAAATTTTACAGCCTCAATTAAATCTCTCCGTGAAAGGGGATTTTCTTTCAGGTATGAAAAAAATCCGCATTCCGCAATCACCTTCTTCAGCTGCTCATAAGTATCTCCCTGAAGAAAACTGACACCATAGGCCGAAACTCCGACCTGAAGTCCATGAGCGGACGGTTTTTCAGCAACTTTGTCATAAGCATGAGATATAAGATGCTCACTTCCGCTTCCCGGACGTGATGACCCTGCTATTTCCATGGCAATACCGGAAAGCATAAGAGAACTGGCGATGATTCTTATGAATTCCAGATTTTTAATGTCCTTGTCCTTGTAATAAATAAACGCATCAACCGCGTTGTTTGTCATCACCTTTGCAAAATCATTTATTTCAACACCGCTGTTTTTATAAGCAAGTTTCCAGTCAAACAGAGACGTAATTTTACAGAAGAGATCCCCCATGCCGGAATACAGAAACGCAACCGGGGCATTCTGGAGTACAAAAGTGTCAACGATAACTCCGTAAGGAAGAACGGTTTTTACTGTTTTCCTTTTCCCGTTGACTATCAATGATGAACTTGAAGCGCAGAAAGCGTCATTTGAAACTGCCGTCGGGACGGAAACCATCGGAAGTTTATTTACAAACGCAATATATTTACACACATCTATTACCCTTCCTCCGCCGACTGCAACAACTGCATCAGTACCGGATGGAATTCTGAGACTGATGTCAAAAATGTCATTGATAAGATGCGGACTTTCTTCCGACTCATATATTTTATGTATTTCGGAAGAGAGAAGTGAAATATCTATTTTTTCACCGAAAAGCGGTTTTATGCCTGTGCCGTAAAATAATGCAATGTTTTTAAATTTCTCCATCCTGAGATATTTTCCAATTTTCATCATTGCACCCGGTTTTACGCGGACTAATGTAGGTACATTTATTTCCATTTGTAATCTCCATGTATGTCTGAAATGTCCGATCCGGGCAGTTCATTTATCTCCACGGAAGTTATTATACCCCAGAAATCCAGATTATACCGGTTTTTACGAACAGCTTCCGCAAATTCATCAGCCAGGGTTCTGTCAGCTGCATTAATAAGAACTTTAACAGAACCGTTCATCATATTTGAAGCAGACCCTGAAATACTCATTCTGGTTCCGACCTTGCCGCAGTAATACCGGCAGCCTACTCCCTGTACACGGCCTTTAAGAATAATTTCAAAAATCATTTTTTTCCTTCAAATTCCTGTTATAATTTTCTACGGTAGTTTTAGTAAGAGGTACCGCAATTTCAGCAACCGTTTTACCGTTTTTAATCTCAATTTTAAGACTATCATCAGGAAGTCCGAGACTCCGGAGCATCATGGTTATAAAAATTATTCCAAGCCCTGCACCTTCCCTTTTCGGATCATCTGCAATTTCCCTGAAATACTGATTCAGGTTATTGATTTTTCTGCTGTCCTCAATTTTCCTGTTTATATTATTTTTCTCTATATCGGAAAGCGGCATGGGATTGGTTACTTCAATATTCAGAATATTTTTTTCAATGGACATTATTATCGAAGCTTTAATTGAACGTTCCCGGGCAATAGAATGAAAAGTACCCGTATTTGCGGCAAATTCCATTTTAAACAGCTGAAGAGCGACATTATACGGTATTAAATCCATCGCGTTATTTTTCGGAGTATAATTTTCAAAATAAATATTTTTAAAATTAGCGCGGATGGCATTTCCAAGCATTTCAGATAAACATGTAAAAATCGGCATTACGAGTATACCGCATCCAAACTGTTCGAGAATTGAGCTTAAAACATTTTTAATCTGTTTCTCAAGATTTGAATCCTCACTGTAGGTTTCATAATGAAATGCTATAATATTTGAAGATTTGTTTTTCATGACCATTAATTAAAACCGGATATCATCCAGATTTTTCATTTGTATTCCTGCATTGCTGCACTGAACAGCGCATTTCTTCATATCATCATTTATATCAGGATAATCTGTGTTAAAATGAAGACCTCTGCTTTCTTTACGGGTCATTGCTCCGCATATGATAAGCTTCGCAGTGGTAACCATATTTCTCAACTGCACCAGTTTGGAGGAAATGGTGCTTCGACGGTAATAATCAGATATTTCCTCCTCAAGAAAAAGTATTCTCCTGTATGCACGGTCAAGCCTCAGATTTGATCTGACGATCCCGACATAATCCCACATAAGGGATTTAATCTCATTTATGTCATGTTTAATTAGAACCCATTCCTCATAATCGAAAGTACCTTCCTTATCCCACTTGGGAAAATCCGGCAGTATTGTCCTGCCTTTGTTTTTTTTAACATACCCGCTGCTGTGCAGAAAAGCCTGATGAGAAAAAACAAGCGCTTCGAGAAGTGAGTTACTCGCAAGACGGTTTGCTCCATGAACGCCGGTACAGGCGGATTCTCCTGCGACATATAAATTCTCAATTGATGATCTTGCATTCAAATCCGTAATAATTCCGCCGCAGAGATAGTGAGCCGCCGGAACAACAGGAATAGGTTCCTTTGTAAAATCAACGCCTTTCTTCAGACACATCGCATATATAAACGGAAATCTTTTAATCAGAAAATCCGGATCCTTGAAGGAGATATCAAGAAATACATGTTTATCTCCAAGACGCTTCAGTTCTTTATCTATTGCTCGTGCGACTATGTCTCTCGGTGCAAGTTCTTTCAGATCATGCACACCTTCCATGAATCTTTCACCTTTTGAGTTATAAAGAAGTGCACCCTCACCCCTGACAGCTTCACTTATGAGCAAAGCTCTTCCATCCTGCACTTCCTCGTAAAAGGCTGTCGGATGAAACTGCATAAACTCCATGTCTCCAACAAGAGCGCCCGCTCTGTAGGCCATTGCAATTCCGTCTCCGGTCGCTATCGAAGGGTTTGTAGTATGCAGATAAACGTTTCCGGCACCGCCTGTTGCAATAATTGTGACTGCTGCTTTGAAAATATCCACGGATTTTGTTTCATTTTCAAGAACATAGGCGCCGTAACAGGTGGTATTTCTGTCATTGCCGCATTTCTTTTCTCCAAGCTGATGCTGTGTTAGCAGGTCAACTGCCGTGTGATCTTCAAACATCTTAATGGATGTAATTTCCGCAGCTTTTTTAAGAAGAGCCTCCTCTACAATTTTTCCCGTAAGATCCATTGCATGAACAATGCGGTTATGTGAATGTCCGCCTTCCCTGCCAAGATCAAACGATTTTCCGTCAGGTCCGTTTTTAAATGAAAACTCAGCCCCCCATTCAATCAATTCCCTGATTCTTTCAGGTCCGTTTTTCACAAGAACCTCAACGGCACTTTTCTTGCTGAGAAAATTACCTGCAATTATTGTATCATCAATATGATTGTCAAAAGAATCATCATCCGCCAGTACAGACGAGATGCCTCCCTGCGCATAATTAGTATTTGAATCAGTATCCTTTTTTTTTGTTACGATGTTTACAGTACCTGATTCGGATGCCTTTATCGCAAAAGATAATCCGGCTATACCGCTGCCTATTACAAGAAAATCAGATTCATATATTTTAGAATTCATTTATTCCGCCTGCATTATTTTACCAAAGCTAAAGCTGCTTTGAAATCAGTCTTGAAAAATTATTTTTTACAGTTTCACACAATTTGCCGACATCCATATTTCTCATTTCTGCAGCAAACCGGTATGTGTAAACAACAAAGTCCGGCCGGTTTTTTTTACCCCGTTCCGGAACGGGCGCGAGATACGGACAGTCTGTTTCAAAAAGAAGGTTATCAACAGGTACTCTTTTTACCGCTTCATGCAGATTATCCGCTTTTTTATAGGTCAGATTGCCTGCAAAAGAAATGAAATAACCCATTCCAGCCAGCATTTCCGCTTCTTCAGGATTTCCCGAAAAGCAGTGAATAATTACTTTTTCCGGATGCATGTTTTTTAAAACTGCAATTGTATCATCCATTGCATCCCTTGAATGAACAATTACCGCAAGATCATTTTTTACGGCAATATCAATCTGTTTTTCAAAAAGATCAATCTGTATGTTTTTTTCATGCTCCATCCAGTGATAATCAAGTCCTGTCTCCCCGACACCTATCAGTCTTGAGTTTTTATTTTCTGAAACCATGTTTTCAAGACAGGCAATATCATCATCTTCAAATGAAGATGATGGATGGATTCCGAGAGTAAAAAAAACATTCTCATGACGGGAGGCAAATTCCGAAGTCAGCAGAAAATCATTCCTGTCTACTCCTATCTGAACCGAGTATTCAACATTGCTTTCTTTCATTTTCAACAGAAGGTTTTCTTCAGTATATCCGTCTGCCATACAGATGTCAAAATGTGCATGAGTATCTATAAACATATATTATCCGGTAAAAATTTTATTTATATTACAAATTATGTGATAAACTGTCAATAATTAATAAACAAGAGGTTTTTCATGAAAAAATTACTAATGGTGATGATTATTACATCTTTTTCAACAATTCTTTTCTGTTCGGAAAAAAACAGCGTGAGTATTGATGCAGAAAAATCAAAGAAAATGATTGATGAAAATAAAAACAATAAAGATTTCATTATTATCGATGTAAGAACTCCTCAAGAATACTCTCAGGGACATATTGAAAATTCTATAAATATAGATTTTTATGCACCGGATTTTCAGGAAAAAATTTCAGCGCTTGACAGGAATAAAACATATCTTGTTTACTGCAGAAGCGGAAACAGAAGCGCCCAGTCTATCCCGGTTTTCCAAAAAGCCGGAATTAAAAATTTCTTTAACATGACAGGCGGATTTTCAGACTGGGTATCCCGGAATTTTCCATTTACGGTCAAATAAATTCCAGATCATCTGTAACATGTCACAGCATTCAGTCATCATATCCGGTAAAACCTGAAAGTTCATCCCGGAGAACTGATCATAACATGATCAGTTCTCAAGAAAATAGAATTCAGTTCTTCTGTTTCTACTTCTTCCTTCAGGAGTTTTGTTGTCATCAATAGGATTTTTCTCTCCAAATCCCGTAGATTCAATTCTTTCAGGGCTGATACCGTTTTTTATCATATATTCCCTCACTGAATCAGCACGCCTTTCAGAAAGTTTCTGATTATAGGCATCCTCTCCTATGTTATCAGTAAAACCCCTGACCTCAATGCGCTGGGACGGGTTCTGTTTCATGTATATTATAAATTCATCAAGAATATTCAGCGATTCCTTCCTCAGATAGGCTTTACCGAATTCAAAATTAATATTCTGAACTACGATACTCTCGCCTTTCTTAATTTTATCCAGCTGAACTTTTACATTATCATCCTTTTTGTCCACATCGATTTTTTTAGGAACATAATCTTTCGAAGTAATAAGAACCTCAACACCGTCGGAATCAGGAACTGTAATGGTGTCATTTACTACCGCTTCTTTTTTTGAATAAACCAGTTTCCCATTTTCATATTTTTTTACTTCAGCAACAGATTTTACGGGCTGACCGTTTTCTCCAGTTACAAAAAGTTTCATCTTTCTGGTTTTAATGTCAGCCTCGGGTTCACGGTTCTGATTCTGGTTCTGAAGATTCTGATTATCTCCAGGTTTAATCTCACCCGTATCTTTCTGTCCGATATTCCCGCTTCCGCCCTTTACAATTTTCGGATAGCCGTTGGCTCCGATCGCATAAAGGTAATTACCTGCCGGCAGAAAAAGGATTCCTCCGGACGCAAGAGGCTGTGAGACCGCTCCGGGAAAAGGAGTCTGAAAATGCCAGAATTCCTTTTCGTCTGAAAAATTTATTGCACTTACATGTCCGTAAGCACGGTTAACAGCGCCTTCTCCGTTATAAGCAACATACACCTGGTCTCTTACAGTTACATAATGAGGCGATGATTTTTCCTTTACTTTAAGGGTTTTTTCAACATCTCCATTATCAGGATTTATAACGGCGATATCAGAATTATCAACGGCAAACAGAATGGCCCTGTCCGTGAAACTTGGATTGGACGTAATATATTTTTTATAATCCTTCAGCCAGAGTGTATTTCCCGTTTTCAGATCAAGACAGTACAGTATTTTTGTAGACGGGATGTAAACCCTCTGTTTATAAATTACAGGCGGAAATATCTTTTCAGGTTTCTGTATGTTCTTCTCCCACATGATTTTCCCTGTAAGCGCTTCTATGCAGTAAACAGAAAAAGTATTTTTAGAAAAATCCATTGACTGTGAAAAAATGTAATCATCATAAAAAGTCGGAAAACCGGAGTAGGTTTTTACATCCCTGTTTTCCCATTTTTCATGCCCGTTATAAATTTCACGGGCAAGAAACATGTTCCTGGTCCCATAATAAATACTGTCTTCAAGAATAACAGGATCTGCATAAATTCCGTCAACTGAAGGCAGGTCCTTATATCCGGAAAGACTAACATTCTGCCCGTCCTCCAACCGCATTCCGGTTCTTGCCCAGAGCACTTTACCGGTGCGTTTATCAAGCGCATAGATTGCAACCGGGTCTGAAAGAAAAATCAGATTTCCTTTGATAAGCGGATACTTAATCTTACCTGCCGAACGGGAAAGTTTCTTAAACTGCGAAGAAATTGACGTAACATCTATTTTCCATATCAATGAACCGTATTCTTCATCAAGACAGTAAAGAAACGCTTTTCTGTCTATGAAATATATTTTTCCGTCTGAAACAACCGGATTGTAAACAAGATCATCTGCCTGGAAAAGCCATTTTAAATTCGAATTCTGCACAATGATCTCATCATTATTCCCGGTAAAAAAGATGTTTCCCTTATAAATAGGCCAGTCCTGCGCAAATGCAAAAGTTGATATAAGAAGTGTCAGTAAAATAATAATTTTTTTAATCATGATCTCTCCAATTAATAATGCGGCGGTTTCTCGATTTCTTTTACAGCCTCATCATTTATCTGATTTTTGATTTTTTCAATCTGCATGAATATTTTATCTATCAGTTTTCCTTTGATAATTATTTCATCACTCAGTTTTTCAATTGTGTCTTCTAAAAACGCAATTTTTATTTCAAGTTTTGTTATTCTTTCTTCATTTTCCATATTCTTCCGCTCACAACTCCATGTCATAAAATACAAAAACATGATATATAAATCAAATCAATTTTATTTATAATAACCATTCCCGATACTGTTTTTTATTTATCCGGCATAATCTCGATTTAGAGCTGGGAAATGCA
Source organism: Spirochaetota bacterium (assembly GCA_016928815.1). Taxonomy (GTDB): domain Bacteria; phylum Spirochaetota; class UBA4802; order UBA4802; family JAFGJZ01; genus JAFGJZ01. The sequence goes on along the minus strand of JAFGJZ010000085.1, from coordinate 5,725 downwards.
TCCATTCCCGTTATTTTTCCGGGAAATCAGATTTAAGAAAATATTTATTTTATTCAAAACAGGGTTTACATTTTCTTCTGAAATTAAATAATAGGATTATTAGTTTCAGGAGAAAAAATGGAAAAAGGATATATACAGCTGTACACGGGGAACGGTAAAGGCAAAACAACAGCAGCCATGGGACTGGCTTTCCGGGCATCGGGATGCGGACTGAAAACTCTGATGATCCAGTTCATGAAAGGACAGGATACGTCTGAAAATAAGGCTGCCGTAAAAAGCAGCTTTATAAACATTGAACAGTACGGATTAAAGGAATTTTTTGTTGAAACAAAATCCGACATCATCGGGCATAGGGGAGAATGCAGAAAAGCGCTCAACCGTGCTGCTGAAGTCCTGAAAACTTCAGAATATGACATCCTTATTCTGGACGAGATAATCAATGCACTGAAATACAATCTTGTTTCCTTTGAAGAAGTAATTGAGCTGATAAATGCGAAACCGGAAAAAATTGAAATGATTTTAACAGGACGCGACGCTCCTGAAGCGCTTTATGAATACTGCGACCTGATCACTAAATTTGATGAAGTCAAACATTACTACAAATCGGGAGTTAACGCACGGAAAGGAATTGAATTTTAAACATGAAAAGCGGTCTTTATCCGCTTTCCCGTTTAAAACAGAAACCGTCTGAAACAAGGCTATTTTAACTGCGATTTCAAATAGTCTGAAATTTTTCCGTCATATTTTGAGGTTGATTCATAAACTTTTACCGCAAGTCTGAAATTCGTTTCATAGGAAATGCATCCGTCTCCTGATACCATTTCCTTTTCAATCAGACTGTAATCCTCCGGATCGGAAACAACAGTCACTGAGCGGAAATTCTTTGCCGCTGACCTCAGCATTGCAGGTCCTCCGATATCAATATTCTCAATAGCTTCTTCAAAAGTACAATTGCTTTCAATAGTCTTAACGAAAGGATAAAGATTCACCACCACCATATCAATAGGGATTATATCATTTTTTTCAGCCGCATTCATATGTTCCTTATTGTCTCTAAGCGCAAGCAGTGCCCCGTGAATTTTAGGATGCAGGGTTTTTACACGTCCGTCCATCATTTCAGGAAAACCTGTATACTCGGAAACATCTGTAACTGAGAGTCCGTTTTCACGGAAAAGTTTCGCGGTACCGCCTGTAGAAAGTATTTCAACATTTCTTTTCAACAGCATTTGAGCAAATTCAATAATGCCTGTTTTATCAGAAACGCTTATCAATGCCCTTTTAATTCTGGTCATTTCACACCTGCCTTTTAATTATTGTATTTATTTTTATTCCTCCGTGAGAAAACACAAATATCTCATCAAAGTCAAAACCGCATTGTTCACAGGGTACAAATTCCGGACATAATATAATATAACCCGCTGATGTAAAATCCTCTTTTATTTTAACCGCAATTTTTTTATAAAAATCCGGAATACCGCTTCTGTTTTCAAGTCTTTTTCCGTAAGGAGGATTCAGGACAAGAAGAACTTTTCTTCCCGGAAAATTATTTTTTATGCTGAAAAAATCTTTTTTCTCCGCAATAAAATCCATTTCTGCTTTTCTGAAATTTCTGTTAATACTTTCAGTATTTTTTTCTGAAATGTCGGAAGCGTAAATCAGGAAATCAGCTTTAGCTTCCGCATGACTTTTTTTCATAAATTCAAAGGCCGGACGGCTGAAAACCGGCCAGTATTCAAATGCAAAATTCCGGTATTTGCCTGGAAAAATATGATTTTTATAAAGATATGATTCAATTGAAAAAGTCCCGGTTCCGGACATCGGATCAACGATAGTGTCATAACTGTCAATGCCTGCTTTTTTCAGAAGAAGATATGCCAGATTTTCCCTCAGCGGAGCTTCGGATATTTCCGTTTTTATATTCCGCATATAAAGAGGAAGCCCTGTTGAATCAAGACTTACAGTTACCCTGTTCTCATTTATCCTGATGAAAACAGTCTGATTGTTTTCTTCAGTGGGAAATTCAATCTTCCTGCTGCAGACTTCAGAAAACCTTTTTTCAATTCCTTTCCTTACCTCATTTTCAATTCTGTCGGTATGATACAGGCGTGATGCGTGACAGCTTATTTTAAAACTCAGGGGAACCGTGCTGTCCAGATAGAGTTCCCATTCAATTTCAGAAACAGAGCGTTTCAATTCACTGAAAAGAATAGCCCTGAATGTACTGACCCTGAGAAGGATTCGTGTAAGTGCAGCGGATGATAAATTCATATTCATGCATTCCTGAATTGAAGATAAAAATTCAATTCCGCCCTTCTCAACAGATATAATTTCCACGTCATAATCCTTAAATTCATCAAGAATTTCCCGCTGAAACTCATATGGGAAGACGGCATAAAAAGAATGCCGCCTGGCTTTTATTTTCCGTTTAATTCTTTTTTCAATATTAGGAATATCCATTCTATTTCCGTTTGAGCACAGCAAGCGTTTCTATATGAGGAGTCTGCGGGAACATATCGAACGCTTCAAACGACTCGATAGCATATTTTTCCATATTCACAACATCATCTTTGAATGTCGCAGGATTGCAGGACATGTATATAATTTTTTCAGGAGCGAAAAAATCAATACTTGCTATCATTTTCGGATGAATGCCGCATCTTGGAGGATCCAGAATCAGAGTGTCGAATTTCTTTTCATTTTCCTTCATAAATTTTCTTGCATCAGCACAGACAAATTCCGCATTTTTAATATTATTTATTTCAGCATTATGTTTTGCAGATTTCACGGCATCCTCAACAATCTCGACCCCGGTAACCGTATCAGCAGCGGATGCGGCATATAATGATATTGAACCGACTCCCGAATAAAGATCCATAACCCTTCCGTAAACATGGCTTCTTATTTTTTCATACATCTGAATTGCAACCGGTGAATTTGACTGAAAAAAGGAATTCGGAGAAATCTGATATTTTATATCACCGAATTTTTCCGTGATGTAGCCGCCTTTGTATGTTTCAATTACCGGACCGAAACTCAAATCGGCAAGGCCGTCGCTTAAAAGAGTACAGACAGTATCACAGTTATCAGCGGCAAAACTGATAAGTTTATCAGGCAGATTTTCATTCTTCTTTACTACAAAACTGCACATCAATTCTTCAGTAAAAGCAGCCTGACGCAGTACGCAATACCGCAGAAAACCCTCATGTTTGAGATAATCATAAAACTCAATATCATTCAGGTATTCCTTGAGTTTGACCCAGAACTCTGCAGCCCTGTTCTGCATGAGATGACATTTTGAAATATCAACTACGTTTTTAAAATTTCCGCGTTCCCGAAGTCCTGATTTTCCGAATGCAGTAACAAAATCCATCCGGTTTCTGTAATTATACATGTTTCCCGGCTGTACTGCATCTACGGTTAGAATGCCTTCAAAAAGGTTATTAAGATATTTTTTCTTTATTTCCAGCTGATCGGAATATTCAACATCCTGCAGAACGCAGCCGCCGCATTTTCCGAAATATTCACATGGAGGAGTGCATTTGCCCCGGAATTCTTCAGCAGTTGCCAGAAAGAAATCCTTGTTTTTACGTTTTCGTTTTCCCATTTTATCTCCTGATTACAGGGATAAAACTTACTTGAATTTGGCAATTATTTTTTTCTCAGGCAGATTATTGTGCAGTCGTCATGAAAAGTATTATTATGTGAAAAAGCCAGAACATCCGAGATAAGCTCTCCTATAATTTCATCCGGAACTGAACTGCTCACACTTTTGAATTTCTCAATCAGCCTGTTCATGCCGTAAAAATTATTTTCACTGTCCTTTTCCTCATACATGCTGTCAGTATACAGAAGAATAATATCCCCGCTTTCAACAGGATAGAAAACCGGAGGTTTGGCCTCATATTTCACATCAGAGCCGAGAATGAAATTTTTGAATTTTTTACCGGGATGCGCTGCAGTCGTTACTTCTCCTGTTTTATTCTTTTTAATCAGAACATCAGGGTGAGCACAGTTGCAATATTCAATCTCATCATCATGAAGCCGCATGATTATTCCGGTCAAATAGTTTTCAACCTTATCAAGTTCAATTGCAAGTGTTTCATTTATGGATGAAATAACTTCATTCAGCGGAGATGCCTTTAATTCCTTGTATTTCTGAAAAGAAATTATTTTGGTAACCATTGTAATCAGACCGGATGAAACTCCATGACCGGAAACATCGTACAGCGCCAGCCCGCTCAGGTTTCCGTTTTCATCGGTGTAAAAATCATAGATATCACCGGAAACGTCATAAGCGGGAACATATCTGAATGCTATTTCCCAGGAACTGCATTCAGGCACTTCTTCGAGAAGAAAGTTCCGCTGTATGTTTTTAGCCAGTTCAAGATCATTATCCTGGAGAAGTTTTGTATATTGGACATCACGATAAAGCATTTCAATTTCATCATGACTTTTGGAAAGTTCTTCAGTTCGCAGCAGCACTTCTTTCTCCAGATTAACAGAATAGTTTTCAAGTTCCGTATTGGCGCTTTTCAGCTGTACTGTCATCTGAACAATCTGCCTCAGAGTAATTGCTACAAGGCTTAGTCCGAAAGTAAAAGTCCCCCAGACAAGATTATCTTCCGCATTCGCCACATGGTACAGGTTAATAATTACATCATGCAATGCAAATCCGAGAAGTGAAAAAAGTCCGAGAATCAGTATTTTTGAATCATAATCATTGATTCTGGCAACAAACATTATTCTGTATACGACTACAATGATAGAAAATAAAAGCAGTCCGAGAAAAATTATAAATACATCATTATAGACAAGCATTCCGGAATTAACGATTATCAGTGAAGAAATAATGAAAACAGACTGTACCGCAGCGATTAACCGGCAGATTTTCGTAAATCCGAGTTGAAATCTTTTCTGAACAAAAAAATGAAGAGTTATCGGAATCATAAATAAAGTGAAGTATTTCAGATTAGTTAACAGTTCAAAGTTTTTAAAAAACACTCCCTTGTTTGCTATGTCTAGAATTGTAAATATCCCCAGATTGAGCAGAAATATCCCTAATGAAAAAAACTTCAATGACCTGGCCTGTTTAAAAATATTTATTATCAGGAAAAGAATTCCCAATCCGATCAGAATCGGAGTCAGAATAAGTACCGGCATTATTTTCCTTATTAAGGAAATGGCAATGCTGTATCTGTCTGACATATATACGGGTTTATTTATGCCTCTTATTATTCCGGGAGAAAATACAACTATATAGATAAACTGATCAGAAATTAACCCCACATTTGCATAGTGGGTTCTGTTTCCGAAATATCGGAATGTGCTTTTAGTCATCTCGCCGGAAGCGTATATAAGTTTATACGGCGAAAATATTCTAATTGAGGAAACTACATCTTCAATAATTAAAAATCTGTCAGCTTCACCGGATGTATTTATTTTTGTCCGGAAAACAAGATATTTATTGGCAACACCATACCGAATACGGGTATTCCCGGTTTTTTCCCATTTTAGTTCCGAATTAATAATATCCTGATAGCTCTTCAGCTCTGCTGAAGTCTCAGTGTATTCCCATCCGCGGATAATCTGCAGTCCTGATTGATTAGTATTACCGGAAAAAATCTTTATCAGAGTGAAATACAACAAAAACAGTATAACTGTTATAAAGATTAATTTTTTCATATTCCTAAAAATACAAAGATAAAAGACAAAGATCAAGACATTT
>JAFGJZ010000004.1 GCA_016928815.1 Spirochaetota bacterium | reverse complement strand
TACAGCTTCGATACAGCTTCGATACAGCTTCGATACAGCTTCGATACAGCTTCGATACAGCTTCGATACAGCTTCGATACAGCTTCGGTTTCGCCGGAATAATGTAAGCGGCGAAACTCAAAAACAGCCCAAAAGGCTGTTTTTGACTAACAAAAAAATTTAAACTTAAAATTTATATTTCTATACCCATAGAAAAAGCAATTCTGTTAAAATAAAGATAGGTATCGCTGTCGGTATCAACCTGTCTTTTCATGAAATGAGCATTTCCTGTAGTTTCATCAGTATAATCCGGAGCCGTCTTGAATTGAACAAGAACTGTAAACCATGAAGTTTTAGTAAATTTAAAATTAACAAGAGGACCGAAATTAATTTTCATAAAATCAGATCCCCAACCACCTTCAGACATTTTAGAATCATTTTTTTTCGTAATACGCTGTTCTGTTTCGGTAATAAATCCAACTGTATCGATATAAAACGGCTTTGTAGGCATCATATATCCGAGAAAATAAGTCTGATTCCACCGAAAACCGTTAAAATTTTCTCCGCCTGAAGCTTCATATTCCCATGGAGTATCATCATCTGCTGCAGAATAATATTTATATTCAATCTGCTGATTAGCTACAAAAACTACATGAGTCCAGTCACCCGGAATCAATGCTCCAAGATCAAACTGAAAAGTGACACCTGTCCAGTTTTTAGTTACAATACCAGAAAACGGCTGGGATTTGATTTCATCTTCCTCATATGAGTTCTCACCCAAACCGATTATTCCAAGCGCAGTCCATCCTGTACCGAGAGAAGAACCGCAATTGATATTTAAAAAAGCAATCGGCGTCAGCGTAAAATCAGCAACTCCATTTACAGATATGGGTGAAAATTCACCTTTCAGCTTTACCGTTGCATTATTCCCATTAGTGAGGGAACTGTCGCCTTTAAGAAAAGGAATTTTAATCTCATGAGTATAGGTGGCTTTGAATTCGACACCAGTTGTACCAAGGTCGCGGGCATCACCGTCAACAGTTCCCGGATATTTATCATTAAGTTCACTTCCGTCAATTTTTTCAAAATCGACAGGGGCAAAACCTTCAGTTTCATAACCTTTATGGTTCGGTGGATACAGTGCGAGTGCAAAACTTAAATAATTTTTCTGCTGAATCGATATATTTTCTGAAAAAATTGATACAGGAAATAAAAGAACTGCTGTTAATAATAATAGAAAAAGAAAAAGAAATTTATACATAAACTGATATCCTGAAAAATAAATTAGTAATTAAAGTATTGTTAAAAATCAGGAATAGTCAATAAAAATTTATCTTGAAAAACATTTAAGCAAGAATTCCATAAAATAAACAAAAAAAAAAGACCGCTCTTTCGAGCGGTCCTTATTTTATCTAATAGAATTAAATTCGAATTAGAATGCAACTGCAGCTGTTAAAGTTACGTCAAGCTCAGTTCCTTCATCAATATCATTTTTGTTTTTCATGTTATCTTTGTATGCAACACCTGGAGTAAGAGTTAACTCACCGATTTTTGCATCATAAGAAACAGCAACTTTCCAGTCTGAATCTCCAGCTTTTTCATAACCATTAGTTAATTTATCAAGATTAACATTACCATTCTCAACTGATTTGTAATCAAAAGTTATTTTTGCGCCCATAGCAACAGCTTCAACACCAAATTTCATAGAAACTGCATTTTCAAATCCGTCAGAATCATCATTTTTACATGCTGCTTCATTTGGTTTATCATCATCAGTATAACCGCTGTCATTACCAAATGTATCCAGGTTAAGTCCATAACCGCCATATACTTTAACTGACATTCCTTCAGCTATTGCAGCAGTTACAGAAGCGTTTGCTTCGAAGAACATAAATCCTTGTCCAGCCATGTCTTTATTACCGAATTGAGCAACAACTTCACCTTCAGTTTGTTTATAATCTTTAACCATTACTCCTGCATAAGAAGCATCAATTGCAGCAGAAAGCATTCCAGCAGTAATATTTACACCAGCATTATACAATGGAGATGCATACATAACAGCTATTTGATCTTCTGTAAAATTTTGAATATCTGTCTGAGAAATTCCCAAATATACTTTTAACATGTCAGAAGCAGTATAAGTTACTTTAAAAGTATTATCACAAGACCAAACTCCGCCTTTGTCGAATTTGAATTCAACAGCGCCCATAGTGTAAGTTACCCAAGCTGTATCAACATCAATTTGCTTAGAAGAACCAGGTACAGTTGTTGAAACAGTAGCACCACCACCAAGTTTACTGTCAGTCACAAAAGTAGTATCAGAAGTATTTTCATCAAATTTAACATTTGCTTCACCAGCAAAGTTACCTTTTTTGAATGTACCGCCAATCCAGAATCTGTTCTCATCACCTTTGTCATACTGCATTTTAATGTAAGGAGAAATTTCTCCAGTAGCATTAAAATTAACATTGATTACAAGATCATCAACAGAAAATGTACTTGTTTTGTCTGAATCATCTGCTTTTGAATCATCTACAGAATAATTCAATACTGCTTTTGCGTCTCCGCTTACGCCCCATGCTGCATCTTGTGCTAAAACTGGTACAACTATAAGAAGTGCAACAGCCAAGCTGAGTAAGAATTTAATTTGTTTCATTCCATACTCTCCTTTTAACATTTAATTTTTTTTTAGACCTTTTAATACGGCTTTTTTACAACGCGCCTGTTTATATTGCAATAATTTTTTTGATTTATTATACTATTTTTTGCAAAATCGCATGAAATTCATATTCAATTTGATAATTCACCCAAAATCTAAACAAAAAATCATATTATGTCGCATAAAAATTGAATAATACTGGTAAACTCTCATAATTACATTAATAGATTAATTACATAAATTATCGACTGCATCATCAGCTATTTTAATAATTTTATCTTTCATAAGTTTTTCATCCGGCTCAGGCATTAAAATTATCAATGATGCTAAATTTGTAACAAAATCATTTTTTATTTTAAAAACATATCTGCCGGAATTATCGATTCTGACATAACTATCATTTAAATTATCTGTGAATAATATATCAACTTTACTTTTTAAAACAGAATATTTCTTACAAAATTCAAGATAAATGGATGCCTCAATATATTCTTTAATTAAAATCTCCATTTCATCATTATCATTTAAAACTTTAGCTAAAAATAAGCGTTGTAAATGAGTTGATTTTAATAGAAAATCCTGATCTAAACTGCGGCTGGCATAAATGTAGGCTTTATCAAGGCATTCATGGGCAATAATTTTACTTATTTCATCATTCTGGACAATATAATATTTAAATTTATTAATATACAAATCAGTAAAAAGTTTGTTCAGATTATGAATTCCCGGATGAATCCGGGCTAATTTGTTTAAAGTTTTTTCAATCTCATCGAGACCATTTTTACTTAAAACTTTTCTCTCCTGGTCGGAATATAAAATATTATGAACATCTAATTCCATTTTTTTAAGCAGCACAAGAATGTTATCCGGATAAGATTTTACTGCTTTATCAATATATGCGTTTGCTTCATTTCTATATGTTGACGTATACCCCATTTGCAGTAAATACTCCATCCTGAATAACGGGAAAAACAGTCTTGAACCGCCCAGAATTAAAATTGCCAGAAAAAAGATAACAGAGTTTCTTTTTAGAATATTATTCCTATTCTTAATCAATATTCCTTCGGCAGAATACTGATTGATTATAAAAACAGAAATTGCAAGTAATGAATAATATGCTGCCATAGAAACAGGCATTCGTAAAGTCAAAGAAAAAATCTGCTGAATAAGCACAGCGACTAATCCGCTTAATACGGCAAGAGCGTATAATCTAATCCTGATGTTCTCCGATTTTTTAATTGAAATTACGGATAATCTGCAGATAATATAAAAATTTAAACCGAGAAATATAAGCAATGCCGGAATTCCGCCTTCACCGAGCAGCTCAATATACTCACTGTGAGAGTGCGAAAAGTTATTTGTTGAAACATAAATACGGAAATATTTGTCTATATAATCATAAGAAGCCGCATAAACAGAGCCCATCCCCCCGCCTAATAAAGGATACTTCTTGAATAAAGCAAGTCCGCCGGTCCATCCGACTAAACGATTCTGGATATCAAACAGCGGATTTTTAATAGTATCTGAAATTCTCACTGTTATATCAGAAATGAACGGTACAGGTAAATTAAGAACTAAAACAGGAATTACAATTGAAAGAACAAAAAAAGTTAAAAAAACAATTACACCTTTCTTAATATTAAGATTAAAAAGAATTATAAAGAAACATGGTATAAACAGAAAAAATATGGAAATATAAAATCCCAACCATGCCGCCCGTGTCTGTGAAAAAATAAGAGGTAATGTCGCCGCAAATGCAGCCGGTATAAAAAGCAGAAATTTCTTTTCTTTTATAAACTTAAAATCTGTTTCATATTTATTAAAAGGAAGTATATAAACCAAAGGCAATAAAGCAATAAAATAACATGCCATGAAATTTACATTGCCAAAAGTCAAACTTGGCCTGAAATTTGAAAAAACAAAACCATTTCTGATAAATGCAATTATTGCCTGAATACTTACAAGAATCATCATTCCAAGAAGAATTCGACTACCGGTAAACAAATTATTCACATGTTCAAGACTATAACTGAATAAAAAAGAAAAACATATCAAAAAAATATAATTCGTAAAAATTTGGTCCCGTTCAAAGCTAACTTCAGGTGTAATAAAGGAATTAATATATTGAAATAATACCATAAATAAAAAGAATCCGTAAAATATCAGATTTTTAAATGGTATATCAATAAAGATATTCTTCTTTCTTTTGTTATAAATTGTTATAAGTAAAAACAGTGAAAATATTAAAATCATTAATATTTTAAAAAAATCAGAATAATATGTAATTCCACGTGGATTTAACCCCCAGAAATTATGATCCAGAAGACCAATCAATGCCAGAAATAAAAATGCAGCTGAGCCGGAAAAGGAAGTATTGTCATTGCGGGCTTTATCTTTTTTGTGTTTTTTTCTCATATAACTATATTCCGAATTATTTTTTTTAATGAAGGATTACCATTTATTATTTTCAAGACATTTTTTATTAATTTAAAATATTCTTCAGCCGTTAAAAATGATACTTATATTTTTAATTTTTAATCTATTGACAAAATTTATTTTCCATATCTGATATACATATAATATTTATATCCGGGAATAAAATGAAAAAACTAATAATATCAATTCTGTCTGCAGTTATTTTACTATCTTGTGAATCTGCACCTGTTAAAACAGAAATAAATGAAAGCAGTCCTATTGAAAATGCCAAAAAAATTGCGATTATTCTCAGAACTCCGCAGAATTCCGCAATATTAAGAGAAGAAATTTTTACATCAGTAAATTCATGGCTTTATGGTTATTTCAGGGAAAAAGAAATCATTTTTATACCGGATTTTCCTGAAAACCTGACTGAATATGCTTCACAGGAGGAATCTTTTTTTCAGCTGACTCCTGAGAATGAATTTCTTCAGCATAAGTCAATTGGAGTATTAAATCAGTTTGTTAAGGAAAACAATGAAGAAATTAACGGAAATATGGAAAAGAATGCATGTGATCTTCTATTAATTTTCGAAGTTAATGCCGTATATTCAGAAGCAATGCAGAACATGTCATATAAAACAGTCATTGCAGTAATAGGTAAAAACAGTAATATTCTGCATTTTGATCATCAGGCTCAATATGCTGAAATAACAAAACCCGGTTATGGAGAAATCAAACCCGATCTGCTTAACAGAATCAGCAAAAGACTGACAGATTATCTGAATGAAACAAAATTCATCAGGAAAATCTAATTAAAAAGGTGTATTTAATGAAGAAATTATTTTTTTTGCTTATATTATTAATCACAATGTCATTCTGCAGTCAACAGAATGAAAACATTCAGATGGAAACCGCTGCAGCACCTGAAAGAACTCTAACAGAAAAGGAATATCTGATTGGGGCAAAAGTCATATCGGATACTGAATACCAGATAATCTGTAAAGCCTATCCGCGACCCGGTCTTACAGATGAAATTCAGATGGCAGGTACGGCAAAGGAAGCCGCTTTGATTTATGCCCAGATTACCGCAAAAAAACGTCTGAAAAATATTGATCCGACAAAGGGAACCATTAAAGAATATAAATTTGACGGTGAATTCGGTACAGTTTACTACATAATTGAAGCTGAAAATATCAGATCCCATGTTAAATAACAATTTTTATAAGATTGAAGTTTACCGCATACATTTATTCAAAAATGGATTTTAATTTACATAACAGGCTTGATTTACACAACAATCCTCATATAATAAACAATAATTAAATCACGAGGCGTTGGAATGATCAGAGAAATTACAGAAAAAATTCTTTCCCTGGCAAAAATTACCTGCCCCAACTGTAATACCGGTATTACACTTGATAATTATTCAAAAGAAGAAAAAATGTTCAAATGTCCCAACTGCAGTTCAATTTTTGCTGCAGGAAGCACACTTCAGAGGAATACAGGCACATCATTCGCCCCAAGATCCGAAATAGCCATGCCCGGGAAAATAAGCATTTCTCATTCTGAAGGTTACTATATCATAACAAGAAAATGGTTCGGTCTTAAATTTATTGTTCTGCTTTTTTTTACATTGTTCTGGGATGGATTCATGATTGTCTGGCACTTCATTTCCATTTCCACCGGCCAGTATGTAATGTCCGCTTTTGGACTGATTCATACGGCAGCCGGATTATTCATCACCTATCTGACAGTAACCGGGCTGATAAATAAAACGGATATTAAAATCGGCCGCGGAAAAATAATTATCAGACACAGACCTCTATGGTGGCCGGGATCCAGAGAATACAGTGCTGCAATGTTTGATCAATTTTTTTCAACTGAAAAGATCAGTCACAGTAAAAACGGAACTACTTATACATATGAACTTAAAGGCAGAACATATGACGGTTCGGTAATAAAAATTGTCGGCGGACTTGAAAATTCCAATCAGGCGTTATTTCTGGAACAAAAGATGGAAAATTTTTTAGGTATAACCGATTCACCTGTATCAGGAGAAATCAGCAGATAAAAAAAGACTCCCTGTTGAGGAGTCTTTTTTATCTTTTCCGATGTAAAATACTTATTTTCGTTTTTTCTTTTTCTGAGGACCGTGACCGTGTCCGGTTTGTTTAATTTCTGCAATAAAAATACCCGCCAGATCCACGTTAACATTCTTCCTTTCAGGAATTTTTTTAAAAACATCCTCATCACACACAAGTGTTACAACCTGCGGTCCGACTTTTGCTGTCACCAGCGGCATTTTCTTAAATTTAAGAAGTTTCGGCATCTGTTCAAGAACCTGCTTAGGCATGTTTGCATCCGACATTTTTGCATGTTTCTTTTCAATAACAAAAATGTTAGCGTTCATTTTGTGCTGATTAATCATTGCTTTCTGTTCTTTAACTCTTGCTGCAAGTCTTTTTCTGATAAAATATATCACAACTGATATTATGATAATTACAACCGGCAGTGCTATCCAGAATATGTACCAGATATTCATAATTCCTCCATTCCTATAATCTGCAATTTACAATTTTAGTTTCAAAAATAGCGCTTGCTCCCATATTTGCAAGCGCATCCATAACAGAGACCGTCTCCTTTCGCGGAACCATTACCTTTACAGCAACCCAGCCTTCTTCATCAAGCTTTGAAACTGTGGGAGATTCAAAACCGGGAGCAATCTTTTCTGCATCTTTAAGTCTGTCCTCGCGGATGTTATATTCAAGTACACTGTATTTTTCGGCAATCAGAATACCTTCGATTCGCTTTTTGATTTTTTCAATACGCTGATCATCCGCAAGTGCCTTACTGCATATTAGCTGTGTTTCATAATTTCCGATTTCACAGAAAATCTTTAAATTATTATCACGCAGACTGTCACCCGTTTCTACGATGTCAACAATAGCATCCGCAAGACCGAGAGCAATCATAATTTCAACCGAACCGTTCATTTCAATTATATCAATATTGATATTTTTTTCCTGGAAAAACTTTTTGGTTATATTAGGAAACGATGTTGCAATTTTTTTACCTTCAAATGCTGAAAAGTTTTTTTCATTAAAATCCTCTTTTACGGCAACACATAATCTGCATTTTCCGAAATCAAGCGGAAGAACGGCTTTAACTTCAGTCTGTCTTTCAATTACAAGATCACTCCCCGTAATACCGCAGTCTATTACACCGCTTTGAACCAGAACCGGAACATCATCCGTACGGACGAAAATAAAAACAATATCATCATTTGTACAGGTAGCATACAGGTTTCTGTCTTTTGCACGGAAATTAAATCCTGATTTCATCAGAAGTTCAATAGCAGGTTCTCTAAGTCTTCCTTTTCCAGGAAGAGCGAATCTGATTCTGTTTTTATCATTTATCATGTGATTTTCTCCCGGCCTTTTCCTCGAGTCCGCTCATTCCGAACCTTCGTTCAAGTTCCTTGCGAAGATCATCTATTGAAACATTCCTGTATCCTGCAAGCACAAAAGTATGAAAAAGCAGATCGCATAATTCATAAATCAGGTGGTCTCTGTCATCCTCAAGAGCCGCTTCACAGACTTCGGCAGCCTCTTCGGTTATTTTACTGTTAATTTTATCAACGCCTTTCGAAAAAAGAGAAGCTACATAGCTTTCCGACGGGGCCTTTTTTTTTCTGTCTTCAATTACTTCAAAAAGCATCTGAAAAATATCATTCTGCGGCATTTTTTCTCCAGTTTTATTAATTAATACGAGATTATTTTCATTAAGGCAAAATGTCAAGTATTTGCCGACATAATTCATCTGCTTCAAATCTGCTTTCAGGTAAAAAGTTGTTGATTAAAAAAAATACAAAATTATAAAAGAGAGATAAATAACAGATATAAGGGATATATAATTGTCAATCTCAGGAAAAATCAGATATCTAACTGAATGCTATAAAGCTGAAAGCAATACCTCCGTGATTTCAGACATTTTTTCAAAGAAAATAGAAAATCCGTTTTTCTTCAACAAGGAAGAACTTCTTACTTCAAAAAAGAAACATTTATATACCGATTCCGTTACGACAGAAAAAATTGCCAGGAACAGCTATCTTTACAGAAAAGAAAAATCAGTTTATTACGGAACAGCTTTTATTGCCGGAATTAAGACATGTGAAAACGGGGAGAATCAGAAAATATGCGCTCCTCTCTTCCTGTATGACGCTCAGGTAACAGATGAAAAAATAAAAGTTTCGGGAAAAGAACGGGATGTTCAGAAAATCACCGTATCAATTTCCAGTGTGACTGTAAATTACGGTATAATTCTGATGCTGCTAAATAATGACAATAAAAAAGCAGCTGTTATATATGATACGCTCAGCCGGATGATTTCCAATGAACTCAATACATTCAATACCGATGCAATTGAATATTTTGCAGATGCGGCGGCAGAAGAAAAATTTCTTATAAACAGGGAATTAATAACCCTTTATCCTGTTCTTTCCAATTCACAGACTTTAAAGGATATTTTCGGGAAGATGAAACCGGATGAATTTTCTCTGGTAAACTGCAGCTGTGTTTTTCTGGCAAAAAAATCAGATTCTATGCGAGGTGTTGTAGAAGAACTGGAAACAATCTCTTCACAAAAGACTGTTTCTACAGCGCTTCAGGCTTTTATCTCAGGAAAAAAATTTAAAATAAAAACAAAAAAAAGACACAGTTACAGCATACCGGTTACATTAAGCTCCAGTCAGGAAAAAATACTTCAGTCAGCATCTGTAAACCCTCTAACTGTGGTAATAGGACCCCCAGGAACCGGAAAATCATTCACCATAGCGGCAATGGCAATTGATCATTACTGCCGGGGAGAGAGTGTTCTTATTGTCTCTAAAATGGATCAGGCAGTTGATGTAGTACATCATAAAATCACATCCATGTCAGGATGCAGTAAAATAGCTGTCCGTGGAGGAGATAATGAATATCTGCGCAATCTGAAAAAATACATTCAGAATATTCTTAATAACATTGCTCCGACAAAAAGTGAAGACAAAGTTCTGGAATACAACATACTCACTCTTTCAGATCAGATTAAACAATGCGAGAAAGAAATTCTGAAGGTAGAAAAAAGATATCATAATCTGGTAGAAAAAGAAATCAAAGCCGGAAGATTTTTTGAAAAGTGGGAAAAAAATTTTATCAGGCATTCATTATTTAACAGAATCAAATTCCGTCTTTTGCTTAAATATACGGAAAAGAAACCTTTTTTATACCGGTTTATAGAAGAAGAGGAAAACCTTATTCAGCATAAAAATCTGATTATTTCTAAATATATTGAAAACATTTCACTTCTTGATATTAATTATTCTCTGGAAAACGGCAGAAAGGATATAGTTCTTTTTAACAAAGGCATCCGTGCAAGAACCGATTTCAGGCAGCAGAATCTTTTTGACTCGATTGATTTTTCATCAATACTTAGACTTTTTCCTATTTGGCTTGTAAATACAAGAGACATATATAATGTACTTCCCCTCCAGAAAGAACTTTTTGATCTGGCAATTATTGACGAAGGATCGCAGTGCGACATAGCTTCCATCATTCCTGTACTGCAGCGCGTTAAAAGAGTTGTAATAGCAGGCGATCCGCATCAGCTTAAGCATATCAGCTTTCTTTCTCGGATTGAACAGGAGCGTTTTGCAAAAGAAGCGTCTCTTTCCGCACGTGAAACGGAAACGCTAAATTACAGGGAAAAAAGTTCCGTTGATGCCGCAATCGATGCGGTTTCAGGCAGCAGGAACATTTATTTTCTTGATGAACATTACAGAAGTCTTTCCCCGATAATTAAATTCAGCAATAATGAATTTTACAGCCATGCAATAAAAATAATGACTGAAAAACCGGTTAATCTGAAGTCGGCTATCAGTGTTATTCCATGTTCAGGTAAACGGGAGAAAACCGGGATTAATAAAGCAGAATGCGATAACATTATCTCATATATTTCAATGCTGATTGCCACTCAGAGAAAATTTCCGGTTAATTCATGTCAGTCCATAGGGATACTCTCACCGTTCAGGGCTCAAACTGATTATATATACGGAAAACTTGTCAAAACATTTTCAATTGACCAGTTAAAACGGCATGACCTGCTGGCCGGTACGGCTCATACTTTTCAGGGAGAGGAAAGAGACATCATGCTTGTCTCTCTATGTGCAGATGACAGCAGTCATATTAATACATTTATGTTCATGAGCAGACCGGAAATTCTTAACGTATCAATAACCAGAGCAAGAGGCTCACAGATCGTCTATTCCTCTTTCAACGAAAAACTTCTGGCTCCGGACATTCTGATTAGAAAATATATTGAATACATCAAAGAATACACACTTGCCATCCCTGAACCTTCAGTAATGACTGATTTTTTTCAGCAGGAAGTTACGGATTTTCTTAATAAATACAGCATAAAAACATATCCTGATTATGAAATTGCCGGTCTCAAACTGGACATTGTTCTGGAATACAGAGGTAAAATTGCGGGTATTGACCTGATTGGTTACCCGGGAAAACATCAGGAAAGCTTCCCTCTTGACAGATACAAAATGTATCAAAGGGCGGGATTTGAAATACTGCCGCTTGAATTTTCAAAATGGTTTTTTTATAAAAGCAGCTGTACCGAACGTATTTTAAATTTCATTAATTATGATTTTTCACGTGAAGGTTTCAAGGATGAACAAAAGTGATTCATGTTCCAGGATGATAAATGAAGGTATTAATAAAATCGGCGAAATTTATTACCTTTCGGAAAGTCTGCCTGAGAGCAGAATCAGAGAACTGATAACACAGACAGTTATTCTTGCAAAAAAGATATATAATCAGCTTGAATTAAAACCTGAATATATATCCGAACTGACGCTTTTCCATAATTATTTCATGGATTCGGCTTCAATTATCATATTTAAGTATTGCGATCTCATTTTAGGTAAAAAAGCAGTAAATATTTCCGAATATACTGAAAAGATGGAGTCTGTTTTCAGTAAACTTAAATCCTCATTCCAAACCCAGCTGAACAGCATGTTCAGTATGGACATTTTAAAATTCAATACTGAAATTGAAGTTCTTATGAAAACTTTAAAATCAGAGGAAAAATTATAATTATTCAGTTAACTGTACCTGAATATTTTCTATTATATGCAAGAAGTAACAATATAATGAATAAAAACGGAGACTGAAATGAAAAAAATAATTATTCCGGCATTACTTATTCTGGCTTCCATTGTCTATGCTGAAACAACACCTGTATATTATCACGGTAAGTATTCTCCCGGCATAAAGGCATATCTATTCGGAGATAACGTGAGAGTACGCACATCTCCGGAAATCGGAAATAACATTACAGCCACACTTCCTGCAGGTACTGAAATTACTGTCATTGAAAATACAGGGAAATCATATGCATTAGGCAATTATGAAGAAAACTGGTATAAAATCAGATTTAGCTCCGGAAGTAAATCTGTTGAAGGTTATATCTGGGGAGGCCTTATTGCCAAATCCTCTGCCAGGGAAGGTACATACCTCTATGCCGCAGGAATTACAAAACATGAAGGCATGCAGTACAACGGCGAAGTTCGTCTGATTAATAAAAATAAAATCATATCATCACTGCCGATAGATTATCTTGTCTTTCCTTTCGCGGAAAGCGGTATTTATGATTACACAGTAGGTGCGGAAATATACGGCAACAGAGGAATTTCAGGAATAGATGCTGTTTTTGAAATTACAATGCTATATGAAGCCTGCGGAGCCGAAAACGGAAGTATTTTCATTGCAAGAAAAGGAGAAAAATTAATTTATATAACAAAAACATCCAATGTATCAGAAGCCGGATGTTTCAATTATTCCGAGGATATTCTTTTTCCTGATGATAAAAACGGTGTGAAAGACAGCATAGTAATAAAAACCACTCAGGAAGATTATGATGAGGATACTGAAGAATATAAAATTACCGGAAAATCCGACAAAATCATAATTTTCAGTAAAGATAAATTTATTGAAAAAAAATAAAGCTGCGAAATCAGGCGGCTTTGAAAAAATACTTATTTATATTTTGGCTCTGTATAGGAATAAAGATCATGAACATTACCCTCAATTTGCGCAGATGAAGATCTGTTTTCAAAACGCAGTTCCCCGCTGTAAAGTTTCTCATGAAGTGAGGAAATGGATCTGACTCCGATATCCTGAAATGAATGTTTTACTCCCTGAACAAGATATGGAACGTAGTCCATTACCGAACCTTTATCCACCACTTCTCCGGATACTCCCTGTGCAACTTTGATTTTAGCATTATCTGCAAAATATCTCTTTCCGCCTCCGTCTTCCATTGCTTCGAGTGAAGCCATGCCGCGGTATTTTTTCAGACGTATGCCGTTTTTATAAATATATTCTCCGGGAGATTCAGTTGTTCCTGCAAACAATGATCCCATCATTGCAGTTGATGCTCCAAGGGATAGGGCTTTAGAAAGATAGCCCGTATTTGCAATCCCACCGTCAGCAATTACTGGTACTCCTGATTCTTTAGCATATTTCGCACAATGATATACTGCAGTTCCCTGCGCCCGCCCGCAGGCCATCGTCATCTGGGTGGTACAAATTGAACCCGGACCCATTCCTATGCGCAATGCATCAGCACCTGCACGGATTAAATTTTCACATTGAGCCTTTGTAACAACATTTCCTCCGATTACATCAAGTGAGGGGAATTTACTTTTTATCCATTTAATCATCTCAATCTGATAAATAGTATTTCCCTGCGCTGAATCCACTACAACTGCATCAAGACCGACACTGACAAGTCCTTCAAGTCTCTCACGGTCGCTCTGATGAGTTGAAATTGCAGCACCTACCCTCAACTGTTTTTTAGCATCTTTTGTTGAAAAAGGAAACTCTCTGTTTTTCAAAAGGTCATTTCTGGACATAAGTGTAATAAGATTTCCGTTTTCATCTACAATTGGCAGTTTTCCCTTCTTGGACTCCCTCAGAAGTTTATTTGCTTCAGATAAAGTTATATGCTGGGAAGCTGTAAACAGATCCCTTGTCATAACTTCACTTAATTTTTTAGTATAATCTTTTTCAAAATCAACATCCCTGTTTGTCACAATACCAAGAAGTTTGGATCCTACTTTACCGTTTTCAGTAATAGGAATACCGGAAAAACCGAATTTTTCCTTAATTTCATGAATATCCGCAATTGTGTTTTCAGGAGAAAGACAAATCGGATCTGAAATAAAACCATTTTCATATCGCTTTACTTTTTCAACTTCTTCAACCTGTTTTTCTATTGAGTTATTGTAATGAATGATACCAATACCGCCCTGAAGAGCCATTGCTATGGCCATTTTTGCTTCTGTAACAGTATCCATCGGACTCGATACAAAAGGACGCTTTAATATGATGTTGCGCGTAAATTTAGTTTCAAGCACAACATCATCTGGAGAAAAATCAATGAATCCGGGGAGAATTATAAAATCATTATAGGTTAATCCATTTTGTGAAGTAAAAAGTTCTTCAGCCGAAAATCCGTCTCTTTTCATTATGTCCTCGTAATTATAAAGGTAAGAAAAATGTTTTAAATTGATATTTTAATCAATTTTCCACCATTGGATTTTTTGTCAAGGAGATTAACATGAAGTAACGGAATAGTCAAATTGAAAAATCTCCAAAAAGTCTATATATGTCATTATACCCTTCATTCACTAAAATAACATTTTTTTTGATTTTGGAGGAATTTCCGGCAGTGAGTGCTTTTTCAAGTGTTGAGAGCCTTTTTTTCTCTTCCGCAACAGCTTTTTTAAAATTCTCTGTAACTTTTTCATCAAACTCATATATTTTTGAATCAAAATTACTGTTTTCTATCAATGAAAAAACAGAATAAGCCTCATTCAGCTCATCTGAAATTCTGGAAAGATCAAATTCATCAAGTTCAGGCATGTTTTTTTCATCAGTAACAGCAAGCATCATATTATCCACCGATTCCTGAAAAATTACAAGATAATCCGGAAAATATGATATTTTATTTTCTTCACGGAACTGATACAGGTAATATTTTATCTCCGTTAAGGTTTCCTGGCAGCTGTCAGATTCTCCATTTTTTATTTCAGAAACGGATTTTCTGACATTTTTATCAATTTCCTTAAAAAATCCGTTTTTTACTGAAGCTGAATGTCTGGTTTTAAGATTTGTCCAAACCGTCTCAAATTTACCGGCATATAAAACCGCTTTTTTCATATCAGACTGAGTGCAGTAATAATTAAATGGAACAAAAGCTTTATCAAATTCAACAAAATCAGAAATACCGATATCCAATTCACCTGTCTGACATGAAATGAAAAATAACATTATTATAAATGTAATTTGTCTTCTGATCATAAAAATCCTCTTTTATGCTTCCTTATGCGGCGGTTTTTTAAATTAATCAATACTAATTTTATGAATTTATCATTATTATGCCAATAAATGCTTTTTTTTAACTTTTATTATAAAAAATTTTATCT
>JAFGJZ010000084.1 GCA_016928815.1 Spirochaetota bacterium | reverse complement strand
TTGTCTTTGTAATTATTATATATAATATTTTTTTCAGCTTCCTTGATTCTTTGTATTATTACCTGTTTAGCTGTCTGGGTGGCAATCATTCCGAAAGCATCAAACGGATCCTCTTCAATATCTACAGAATCCCCAAGCTCGACATTGGGATATAATGTGACAGCTTCATTATATGAAACTTCTTCAGATTTAATTTTAGCATTATTAACAACCATTTTGCTCGTAACAATTTTTAAAGTATTATTTTCCTTGTCGAAAATTACGCGCAATGAATCAGTATTCTGAAACTGCTTTCTATAAGCGCTGAAAATAGCTGCTTCAACTATTTCCTCTAGCTGCTCGCGCGTTATACCTTTTTCAGTAGCTATCTGGTGCAGCGCTTCAAAAAAATTTGCTTTCATATTTTTTTTCCTTAAAAAAATTCTTAATTAATAGTCAAGATTGGCGCTTTTAACTGCACCAAATTGAATTTCAGTAATACGATTACCATCTTCCTTCACAACCAGCCGTTCCCCATCAACTTCAATGAGACTCCCCTTTGAAGCCAGGGTTTTTTCTTCTGATATAAAATAAATTATTTTAACAGGAGATCCTTCAAACCGTTTAAATTCTTCAATTGTTCTGATTTTTCTTTTTAAACCTGGCGATGATACTTCAAGGGAGTAATTATCAAATATTCCGGTATTGTCAATTTCTGATGTAAATTCTCTGGAAAAAAGACTGCAATCATCAATTGAAACAGGATGCTGACTGTCAATTTTAACATCGATATGAGAGTTATTTTTTTTAAACAGTACTTTAATCTCATATAACTGAAATCCCAGTCTGTCAGCTGTCTTTTCAGCAATTACATTTATTTCTTTAGTTTTAATTTCTATTAATCTCGAACTCATATTCTATTCATTAAAGTATAAAAAAAGAGTGGGAAACCCACTCTTCGCCTTTGCCCGCAATAAACAATGACTATTTCATAGGACTGTATCAATATTGCAAGTACTTTTTAAGAAATATCTGTAATAATGCCTTATAATTGCAGTAAAATTACTGATTTTAAGTAAATTATACTGATAATAGATAAAAAGATAGCAAACCCCTCAGAAAACATAAAAAAAATGTGCTATTCTCCTATGATTTTTACAAGAACCCGTTTCTGACGCAAACCGTCATATTCACCATAAAATATCTGTTCCCATGGACCAAGATCCAATTGACCTTCACTTACAGCAACCACCGCTTCACGCCCCATAATCTGTCTTTTTAAGTGAGCATCGGCATTATCCTCATAACCATTATGTTTATACTGACTATGAGGCTTCTCAGGTGCAAGTTTTTCCAGCCACACCTCAAAATCATTGTGAAGTCCTTTTTCATCATCGTTTATAAATACTGATGCAGTTATATGCATTGCATTGACAAGACAAAGACCTTCCTTTATTCCGCTTTGATTTAAAACTTCATTTACTTCCTGCGTTATATTTATATACTCTCTTCGATTTTTAATATTAAACCATAATTCTTTCCGAATTGATTTCATATCACCTCCTAAAAAACGAATTGTTATATATATTTTAAAACTATACTGGTATTTTTTTCAACACTATTCTGAAAAAAATAAATTAATAGATATTTTATGCACTATTATATGGCGCTTGAAAATATTTAAACGAATCTTTTAGAAAATTCATTAAAATCAATTTTAATTCTGTATAACTATTTATGACATTTTTTAAATCACCAGTATTTTCACACCTTTCTTTCAAATCCCTTATAATTTGATCAAAAAACAAAGTAAAACCAACAGCCAGAAGTCGGCTCAGACTAA
The DNA here is from genome assembly GCA_016928815.1 of Spirochaetota bacterium. Taxonomy (GTDB): domain Bacteria; phylum Spirochaetota; class UBA4802; order UBA4802; family JAFGJZ01; genus JAFGJZ01. The sequence continues at coordinate 6,981 of JAFGJZ010000084.1, read as the reverse complement.
TTCGGAATCTATTTCTATAAAAGAAATAGACATCACAGCATGTATCATCAAGATCAATCCTGAAACATTTCCAAACATCTTCAGGCACTTTTTTCTGATATTTTGTAAGACCATACTGAAATTTTTCAAAATCAAAATATCTGTGGCAATACATAAATATACTAATAATAAGTTTTCTCCTGCTAATACCAAATCTCAGACTTGCCTGTCCCAGTTCATTTGAAATCCTGCCGCTGATATTTAAACTTGTTTTATGCATATTGCCTCCGGAGTTCTTAATAATTAAACGCAAAAACAGGATCAAAAATTAAATCTTTTTCTAAAAAAATGGAAATTTAATAAATGCATCAATATTAGCGAAAGAAGCAGCTTTCGAATTTCTTATTTACTGTCCAAAACGGAGAATTTATTAAACAGATAGAAAAGTGATGCATAAATTTACTTCCATTACATAATGATATTTAAAATTTTTAATTTAGTCATAAAAATAAATTGGGAAAGAATAAATAAATGAGCTTTTATAATACCATAATAAAGAATTTTCTGCATACCATATTATTTGTCCTGCATCTTTATGACATTATTAAAATCAGGAAAAGTCGATGCTTTTTTAACATTGAACATAAAAAAGCAGAGAGGTTGAATGGACCTCTCTGCCTGCGGGATGAATAGGGAATTATTCAGCTCCTTTTAATATTTAAGAAGATGTGTATAATATACATATAACTGAAGTTAATCATATATGCCATATGGTATAGAAAAACCTATTTTTTAAAAAAATTAATCCGATAATTACTTCTTTCAAAATAAAAGCAGTCATAATTTTAAAATAAAAAGTTATTTACAAAAATATTTTCATAACAAATAATCGGATTATGACTGTTAAAATGAGAAATAAAGATATAACTGCTCTAATATTATCACTTAAACAGGATAAAGAACCGTTTATGGTCTGTATAGACGGGCCGGATTTCCCGGGGAAAACCGAATTTATCGGAAGACTTTCATTACCGTCAGATGAGTATCAGGTAGTAAATTTTAAAGATTTTTTCACAACAGAACTTTTTTCCAGAAGAACTGATATTAAACAGATAGGTGCTTCATTCAACTGGACCAGATTAAGAGATGAAATACTTATTCCTTTAAAAAATTCCGAAACAGCCACCTATAATAAAGTTAATTCAAAGACAAAAAAGATTCATACTACACACAAAATTCATCCCAAAGGACTTATATTTATTGAAGGAACTTATACAAACAGAATTGAACTTAGAAGCTATTATGATTTCAAAATATTTATTTCAGCTGATACAGAAACAAGACTCGGCAGAAGATTCAAAACCGGATTTAAAAGAATTAACAACTGCAGACTAAGCGATGAAAACCTGATTGAAGATAAATACTTCATTTCCGAACACAAACCTCTTGAAAACTCTGACATTGTGATAAATGCAAGCTCTGATGATTTTAATGAAAACACGATGCCTGTTTATTTTTCAAATAAATATAAAATTCAATAATTATTACAAATTTTGTCTTTTATACATTTTTTTTCATATTTTAACAAATAATTCTTGACCTCCTGCTATCGATGAAATATGCTTATCGGTTTTTCAAAAATTTGGAGGTTTTATGCCGGTAAAAGTAAATTGTGTTCATTGCGGAACACCAGTGAAGGAACTTGAAATTGATTGCCCTCAATGCGGTAAACCTGTTGCTAACAAACATGCATCCATAAGTACAGAACAGAATCCATGGGCAAGACGGACTCAGGTGAAAAAATCAAACCCGATGTTATTTGTTGGAATTGCTTTTCTGATTCTTTCAGCAGTTACAACAGCCCTTTATTTTATTCAATACCGTTAACAGATAATGTCAATTTCAATCCTGTGCAGATAAAATCTGCACAGGTAAAATTTTATTTTGCCGCTTTTACTTCATCCCATATTTTTGAATATAATTCATTATTTTCACCAAGATCCTTAAGAACTTCACATTTATTAAGAATTTCATCCGGCATGAGAATTGCAGGTTCATTTTTTATTTCATCACTCAGATACTGATATGCTTCTTTATTCGGAGCAAGATAGTAAACATATTCAATATTTTCAGCCGCTACTTTTCCATCCAGTAAAAAGTTAATGAATGCATAAGCTAAATCCGTATTTTTAGAACCTTTTAAAATCACCATATTGTCACTGGAAAGAGTAGTACCTTCCTTCGGGATGGCATAATTTATATCCTCATTCTCTTCCATAACCTGATAGACATCTCCGCTGTAACCCTGAGAAAAGTAAAATTCTTCAGAAACAAGTCCATTCTTATACTGATCCGCTTCAAATTTTGCAAGGTTCCTTTTCCAGCCTATTAATATTTTTTTTGCTGCTTCCAGTTCATCCGACTTAATGGTATTCATGCTATAACCGAGATATTTTAACGCTGCTCCGATAGCTTCACGCATATCATTCAGCATTGTCATTCTACCCTTATACCGCGGATCTGCAAATATATTCCATGAAGGATCAAAATCATCACCTGCTTTTGAAGCAAGATATCCTATCCCGGTATTACTGATCATGTAGGGAACAGAATATTCCTGATTTTCGTCCATTGAAAAAGGTATGTATTTTTCATCAAGATTTTTCAGGTTAGGAATTTTAGATTGATCCAATTTTAAAAGAAGACCCTGTTGTGCCATCATGTTTACCATATAACCTGATGGGAATACGATATCATATCCTGTAGCTCCCGCCTGCAGCTTTGCATACATTGTTTCATTTGAATCAAAATAATCCAGAATAATCTTACAGTTATTCTCTTCTTCAAAACGCTTAACAAGGTCTTCATTTATGTAATCAGACCAATTATAGATGTAAAGTTCCTTTTTCCCGGATGAACATCCGAAAAGAATTACTGCTGCGGATATTGCCGCCATTAATACAGTAAATTTTCTATACATTACTGCCTCCTAGTATTTATACGCTGATATAATAGTGCTATTAAAAATGTTATTAATAAAAACAATGTGGACAATGCATTAATTACCGGCGGTGTTCCGAATTTTATCATACTGTAAATCTGCAGCGGCAGGGTGGATGATCCCGGACCTGCGGTAAAAAATGTTATAATAAAATCATCAAGTGACAGAGTTAAAGCAAGCATTCCACCGGAAATAAGACCCGGTGCAAGCAGCGGAAGATAAATTTTTCTAAGAATAACTCCTGATGATGCACCCAGATCCTGTGCTGCTTCAACCACATTAAAATCAAAATCCTGAAGTCTGGCAAGAACGGTTACTGCAACATAGCTCACACAGAAAGTAATATGGCCCAGTATGACGGTTATGAGACTGAGCTGAATTTTCAATGCAATAAAAAACAACAGCAGACTCATTCCCATTAAAATATCAGGAATTATCAACGGAAGAGCTATTAGTGATACATGAATTTTCTGAATAGCTGATTTATACCGGAACAGAGTATATCCGGATAAAGTACCGAGAATCATCGAAACAGAAGTTGATACACCTGCAACAATAAGAGTATTTTTCAATGACTGCCAGATGTTTCTGTCATTAAATAATTTATCATACCATTTAAGTGAAAATCCCCCCCATATGCTGCCGAAACGAGATGAATTAAATGAGTTAACTACAAGTATCGTTATTGGGAAATAAAAAAACAGCAGTACTAAAACAGTTATTACAAATGTAAATTTATTTTTTTTCATTACTGGACACCCGGCGTTTTACGTTTAAAAAGAACATCTTTCAGATTTGATTTTTTAATAAATAATCTGATCAGACCCGGGAGAATTACCGCAAGAATAAGTAATGTGGAAAGAGCACTCCCTTTAGGAAGATTTCTGTCTGTAAATACTCTCTGTGCAATTTTATTACCGAGCATCTCACCGCCTGGACCGCCAACCATGTCCGGAATGACATATGATCCGAGTGCCGGAATGAAAACAACCATTACGGCTGAAATTATTCCCTGACTTATTCCAGGAAGAAATATTTTCATAAATGACCTGAATGGACCGCTTCCGAGATCTCTCGCTGCTTCAATAAGTCTGAAATCGAATTTTTCAATGGATGTATAAAGAGGAAGAATAGCAAAAGGAAGATATGTATAAACAAGAACAAGCAGAACAGCACCTTCATTATACAGCAAGGATCCGTGTTCGCCGATTAATCCGACTGTATAGAGAATTTTTTTAAGAAGACCTTCCGGATGAAGAATAATTTTCCATGCATAGACTCTGATAAGAAAATTTGTCCAGAATGGAATTACTATCAATAAAAGAAGAAGATTCTGAATTTTTTCTTCAGCTCTTGCCATGAAAATAGCTACAGGCATTGCTACAAAAATACAGACAATCGTGGTTAAAAAACTTAATTTTATGGTACGCCACAGGATTGCTGCAAAAGAAAGACTCATAATATCTGAAAATCCATGCAGGGACCAGCCGGGTGCTATACCACCTGACGGATTGGAATTTCTGAAACTTATGATTACAACTATAATGGTCGGAATCATAAAAAAAATTATCAGCCACAATAATGACGGCATGGAAAGCCGGATTTCAGATAATTTTTTCGATTTCATAATTCTTCACCGGCTTCATTTTCATCAGCAGGCTGGGCGTTTCCGATGTCTTCAGCCAGCAGATCGCCATCTTCCGGCATGGTAAGCATTTTTTCATCATCAAGATGATATTTTTCCAGCATAAATCCGTCATCAGCATGCCAGCTTAACCAGACATTATCATCCCAGGTAAGGGGCTTTTCATCAAGCTGAAAATGATGATGCTGCTGCTGTGCAGAAATCATCCATTCTCCAGCCCTTACCCAGTATTTTGTATATCCTCCCAGATAAACCAGATTTTCGACTACACCGTTTATTATATTTACTTTATGATGTCCGGGAGGTGATTGTCTCTGCATCATGATTTTTTCAGGCCGCACGCTTAAGTGAACCATATCACCGACCTTTCTTGCACTGTCATTAAAACATACAGCATCCGGCAGACCGTCAATTGACAGACGGCTGTAATTATCCGGAAGCATCTCAACAACACGACCGTCAAAAAAATTAGTATCTCCGATAAAAGCCGCTGTAAAACTGCTTAACGGGCTTTCATATATTTCCACAGGTCTTCCGATTTGTTCGATTTTCCCTTCATTCATAACAGCCATACGGTCACTTAAACTCATGGCCTCCCCCTGATCATGAGTAACAAAAAGAAAAGTAATTCCGACTTCATCATGAATCTGGTCCAGCTCGATAAGCATTCTTTGTCTTAATTTAAGATCCAGCGCAGCAAGCGGCTCGTCAAGAAGAAGAATCTGCGGCTTGTTTACAAGCGCCCGGGCAATTGCAACGCGCTGCTTTTGTCCGCCGCTGATCAACGCAGGCTTCTTATCAGCATGATCCTTCATCTGTATCAAATCAAGCATAGCATCAACTTCTTTCTCAATTTCCCTGCCGGATTTTCCTGCAACTTTAAGACCGAAGGCTATATTTTCACGCACGGTCATATGGGGAAACAGCGCATAATTCTGAAATACTGTATTTACTTTCCGTTTATCGGGAGGAAGGTTTGTTATATCCGTTCCATTTAAAATTATCCGCCCTGCATCAGGCGATTCAAAACCGGCACATAATCTCAGCAACGTGGTCTTTCCACAGCCGCTTGGCCCGAGAAGCGAAAAAACCTCACCCTGATTCACTGATATTGTAACATTATCAACTGCTTTATACTGACCGTACGATTTATGAATTCCGTCAAATATCAGAAAATCATCCATTACGCCTCCAGCCCAAAGATATTCTCTTTATAGCTTACTATAACTTAAAAATAATATATTGTAAAATCAATTTTTATGCTCATTTGTCAAAATTATTTTTTATTAATTTATTTTTTATTTAAAAAACAGGATGAATTTACAAAAAACTCACAAAAAAATTATATAATTCAAACATTACCGTACTTAATTAGCTGTAATATAATTTTATGGAGGCGTTAAATGAAACGCATTGTTTTAATTTTTTCAATATTCTGTTTAAGTTCAACAGTACTATTTGCCGGTTGGTTTTCCAAAAGTAATTCAGACAAGGTTATTATCAAAGGATCTACGACAGTACTCCCGATAGCACAAAAATGTGCAGAAGCATTCAGAAAAGTTGACAGTAACATTACACTCTCAATTTCCGGTTCAGGTTCCGGAGACGGAATAAAAGCGATTATAGAAGGAAGCTGCGATATAGCAAATGCATCCAGAGACATGAAAGATTCAGAAAAATCTGCAGCAGCAACTGCCGGTAAAAAAATTGAAAAGCATGTAGTTGCTATTGATATGATTACTCCGATTGTACATCCGTCAAATAAAATTAAAAACCTGACTATTGATCAGTTAAAGGCTATCTATAAGGGCGAAATTAAAAACTGGAAAGAACTTGGCGGCCAGGACATGAATATTGTTGTTGTCTCAAGAGACTCTTCTTCCGGAACGTTTGAAGTGTGGGAAGAAAAGGTAATGAAAGGAACAAAAGTACTTCCTGCCGCCCTGCTGCAGGCATCAAATGGAGCGGTTGTAAGTACAGTTGCCAACAATCCTAAAGCAATCGGTTACATCGGATTCGGTTATCTTAACAGTTCAATTAACGGTGTTTCTGTAAACTCTATCGAACCTTCTCTTGAAAACGGTAAAGCAGGTAAATTCCCTTTATCACGGGAACTTTATATGTTTACTGACAGGAATACAGCGTCTAAATCTGCAATGAAATTCATTAACTTTGTAAAAAGTTCTGAAGGACAAAAACTTGTTTCAGAATCAGGATTTATCGGCCTTAAATAAATACATTTCGTTTTTCATTAAACAGGAACTGTCCATTACACACAGTTCCGAACCCTTTCTGAGAAGTAGTACTTAAAGATAAAAAAACAGCATCCTGAAAACAGGATGCTGTTTTTTTTATC
>JAFGJZ010000083.1 GCA_016928815.1 Spirochaetota bacterium | reverse complement strand
TGTAATAATTATGATTGACATATTTGATAATTTTCAAATACAGATTACATCTAAAAAGGAGTTCTTATGATAAAAATTAAATTAATTACAACACTTATATTTTTAATTTCATTATCAGGATTTGTAATATCGTGTGACGATTCGGGTAATGAAACCGAATGGTTTACAGATTTTGCAGTCGGAAGTTCGGTTACAAAAAATATTTCCGCAAACGGTAATCATTTCTACAGGGTAAATATTGAAACTGCAGGGAATTATACTTTTTCACTTACAAGTCTGGGAAGCGATTTTGCAGAATCAGTTGTTGTGGGAAATGACGGGGACAAAACATTCGGAGATGTATTTTATTATCAGAATGTTCACCAAAACTGGTACATTAATAATCATGTAGATACTACTGAAAATGAAGAAAGTATTCTGACTCTTAATCCCGGCTATCACTACATTGCTGTCGAAGAATTGGATAATATACCAAGCCACTATACACTGACAGTAACAGCTAACTGACAGCAGTATCTTTCATGCAGCAAAGGTGAAATGATCAGATGAAGGGGATATAAAGCTGAGAGAAAAAAATATTCAGAAAAAAAAAACAGAGCTGTTAACCAGCCCTGTTTTTTTTATTGTAATTATTTTTATAAACCTTTTACAAATGCATTATAATCTTTTTCATTTGTCGGAACTTTAAGTTTTCCATCAATAATCATTTGTTTAATTTTAGCAACTTCTTTGAGTATTGCAGCAGGAACATGTTTGCTTGATGAAGGAGCAATATCAACACCGCCTTCCTTCAAACCGTATACTATAGTCTGTCCGCCTTTAAACTTACCATCTTTCAGATCTTTAGTTACGTTAAAAACGGCATTATCCACACGTTTCATTGCGCTAGTAAGTACGTTATTAGGTGCAAGAAAATTCTGGTCTTTATCAACACCGATAGCCCATTTTTTCTGCTCTTTGGCAGCTTCAATTACACCGTCACCTACACCGCCTGCAGCATGAAATACTATGTCAGCACCTTTCTGATACATCTGGTTTGCAATAGCTTTTCCTTTAGCAGCATCAACGAAAGATTCCGCATACTGATCCATGATCTCAACTTTTTTATTAGCATACTTGACACCGGCTTTATATCCGAATTCAAAAGGTGGAATTACAGGAATATGCATTCCGCCTACAAAACCGACTTTATTTTTCTTTGTCATTTTACCGGCAATATAACCTACAAGAAATGACGCTTCTTCCGCCTTGAAAACCACACCTACGAGGTTTTTAGGAGTTTTATCATATGCATAGTCTATAATTGCAAAATTTACCTTAGGATTGGTTTTTGCAGAATCAAGTATTACATCACCCATTAAAAAACCAATACCCCAGATTAAGCTGTTTCCGCCGTCTATCAATGTTTCAAAATTCGGAGCATAATCCGCATCCTGTTTTGATTCTTTAAATGAAACATCAACCCCAAGCTCTTTCTTCACTCTCTGAAGACCTTCCCATGCAGACTGGTTAAATGACTGATCATGCACACCGCCTGTATCCGTTACCATTGCAACTTTTAACGCTTTCGCAGCAAAAGCGGAAACCAGAAATAATGCGATGAACAGGGTCATTAAACTAAAAATCAATGATTTTTTCATAACTTTTCCTTTACCCTTGTTTTATAATTTGAACCAAAGAATACTCTGAATTTCCCTAAAAGTCAAGTATTAATATCATAGCCGGTTTGATCTTTTCAGAAATTTCCATTCATTCCAAATGAAATAATGAATTTTTGGCAATCAGGTATTTTTCATATTGACCTTAATATTGAATAATTGTACTTTCAACAGGATTAACTTATTTCTGAATAAATACCAGATAATGAAATGTCAGATATTACGAATATTGAGGTTTAATGAAAAAAAGCTGTACAATTATATCAGCGAATGGTGAAAAAACCTTCACTGATTTACAGATTGATAAAATTAATAAAAAATTTGATGCCGTATTTATAAAAAACCTGTCGCCATTAAATGATGATGAATTCATTAAACTTACTGAAAATTCTGAATTTATAGCAGTAACCCGGAGAGCTTCGAAAGATATAAATGAAAATATACTTTCAAAACTTAAGAAGCTGAAAGGAATTGCAGCATATTCAACCGGATATGAATGGATAGATACAGATTACTGCAGGTCAAACGGAATTGAATTCAAATACCTGAAAAAATACTCCACAGACACTGTCGCCGAACATACTCTGGGCATGCTGCTCTCAATAAGCAGAAGAATTCATCTCAGTAATGATAAAAGCAGAAATATGACCGAGCGCGGTGTCTCCCTCCGCGGATTTGAACTCAGGAACAAAAAGATTGGTATTCTTGGTTTCGGAGAAATCGGAAAAAGATTTTCGGAAATTATTATCCCGATAACTGAAAACATCCGTTTTCATGACATCCGCCCTGAAGCCGGAAGCAAACGTAAACATAAAATTAAATCAGTCGGTTTTGATGAACTGCTGTCCTGGGCGGATGTTATGGTAATTCTCGCTGATAAAAAAAGAGGTGAAAAACCTATAATCGGATATGAAGAAATGAAAAAAATGAAACCCGGTGCTGTTATAATAAATTCTGCCCGTGCTTCACTTGTAGATAATGACGCAGTCATCCGCGGAATAACTGAAAAAAAAATTTCAGGGTACGCTGTTGACGATAAAATTGACATTTTTAACGATCCGGAAATTGAACACGGAAGGATTCTTCAGACACACCATACAGGCTGGTATTCAGATGAGGCGATTCGTAAAGGCACCGATGAGTGGGTAAAAAATATTCTGTCATTTAATTAGAATGGAGACTTGCATGCACAGGAAAAAACTTCTTGAAACTGTTTTCATAACATCAGCATTTTTATTCGCATTCGCTTTTATTTCAGGACTATACATTCTTCAGTATCCGCAATGGTGGAAATGGCTTGTATATGAACAGGTCCCATTGACCTGGCTTGAATCATCGCTTTTACTCGCCTGTTCGTTCTTTTCATTCATTTGCTTTATTTTCTGTTATAAGGAAAACAAAAAGGATAAAGTATTCTGGTTTCTTCTGACAGGATCTTTTCTGCTATTTGCCTTTGACGAGAGATTCGCTGTGCATGAACGGTTCAGGGATAAAATAATTGCACCTGCAGATATCAGGATTCCGTTTATAACCTGGACTTCACCCGGAGATTACATTCTTCTTTTCGTTATGGCAGCAGGACTCATAATGTTTTTCAGACTGATACGGCTTTTCCGGTACAGAAAAATGACTTACGTCTTTTTTATTACAGCAGTCAGTCTGTCTGCCGCAGCGGTTATAATGGATTCATTTGACATGACCGGTTATCCGGTTTTTTACCAGAGAACGGAACAGTTTATAGAAGAAATCATTGAAACATCTGCAATGCTGTTTTTTATGAATACATTTTTTTTATGTTCAATAGATCACATTTATGAAAATTTTAAAAGTAATTGACTTTCACCATGATTTATTCTAACTTTTTAATAATCTGATAGAAAAGGAGTCTGACTTTTCCTATGAAAAAAATTATTCTTTTAATGATGTTTATCATTAGCATTTCCATAAATGCATATTCCGAATTTAGCGAAGGCAGCAAAGTTTATATTACTGTCTCAAAATTAAATTACCGTTCCGAACCCGATGTTAATGGGAAACTGCTCGGACAGCTTAAACTTGCCGAAGAAATAACAATAATGGAAAAAAGTCCCGATACATCGGTGGTTGGCGATACTGAAAACTACTGGTACAGATTTAAAGCAGGTAAAAAAACAGGCTGGGTATTCGGAGCATTCCTTACAAATGAAAAAATTCCGGACATCAAGGAAATCATCATCCGTCTTAAAGGAACATATTATTATTATGATCTGAAGAGCAACAGCAACTATGAAAGAATTCTGAAGATTTCCGACAGCAGCTATGTAGAAAGATTTTATAATGACTATACAGGCATCACCGATGAAATAACAGGCAATGTAATATATCAGGCTGACAGCATCATACTCAAACCTCTGAGCAGAAAAGTACGGCCTTCCGTATACATCGATAATCCCAGAAACAAACAGGAATCAGAAGCCTACAGAAACGCATATTTCGGATGGGGATCGGATCCTGCATATCTTACGAATCTTTCCAGATTCAAGCCGGAAAAAACTGAAATTAAATTATTTGTGAAATATAATTCCAAAGGAAAAATATATCTTCTGGAAACAAACTCATCAATAGACGAGAGTGATTACGCCTATTCCAAATAAGTTTATTTTTTTCTGAACTTCTGATTTCTTAAAAGGAAATTCTCCCGGAAATTACCGGGATTTCGCCAGTCATTAAAACGATGTCTCTCATTTTCCGGGATTTTTGTTAAAAATGACTGCCAGTCCTTTTCTTCAATAAGTGCATAAAATCCGGGAAGATATCTTATTCCGGTATTACTGTCCGTGTATTTTTCAAACAGATCCCTTTTAACACCGAAAGCTAGTCTGTACAGAGGCCTGTTCATATGTTTTGCTTCAGGCATATAATGGAATGCTTTTTTCCCGGTTTCATACCAGTAAAGATAATCAAAACCCTGATGTACAATCAATAGTGAATTTTCAGGAAGATTAAGTAAAGGAATAATATCAGAGTATAATTCATAATCATGACTGAACTGCAGATATGACTTCTTTGTGTTATAAACATGCAGCGGAATGATCAAAATTAAAAACGGTAAAATGTATTTCAATTTAAGTTTGGATAATGCAACTGAGAGAATAAAAACCGAAGGAATGAATAAAAAAATAAAAAGTCGGAATGCCACATCCAAAGATTCAAAAACAGAAAATGGATTTATGCATATCATGAAAACGGCCATCATGGCGGAATAGAGATAAATATTTTTTTTATGTGATAACAGGATATAAGGGAATATTATAAGGGGAAAAAAATACAATAGTAAAACTTCAAACTTCGATACAGTGCCAGGATGCATAATCAGAAAAAAGGATTTCAGATGCAAATATGGCTTCAAGGAAAAATATCCTGAAAATCTCTGAAAATCGAGATAATGCAGTGAATTCGGAACAAATACTGAAAAAACGGCAAGTGCTGATATGAGAAAAACAGCAGCTGCAGCGGCATGTTTTTTTTTTATTCGGACGGAAAAAAAGGCCAGTACTGTTATTAAGGAGAAAACAGCAGTTACTTTATGTGATAATGCAGCTGAGAAAAAAAGACAGGCTGAAAAAATGTAATATTTAATACCGTGATTTTTATCAAGCAGCAGCATGGAATTTATAAAAAAAACAAACAACACCATCGCTCCTAATGATTTGACATATTCACATGTAAAAAAATTAATCATAAGACAACTGGAAGATAATACTGCTGCAGCTGCTCCCGTTTTACGGTCATGAAGGTTTGAAACAGCTGAGTATATTTCAAGTACTAAAAATCCTTTAAGAAAAGAAACTGCAATCTTGTTTGACAGTACAATATTTTTAACAGCTAATGAAAAAAAATAAAGATAATACAGGGTTAATGACGACTCAGGCGCGGAAAAAACACCTTTTTCATGCATGGATTTAATCTGATAGGCATAATAATATCCGTCTGTTCCCGATGCAAACTGGCTGGAGTTTAAAATAAAAAATTGAAGAAATACTGTAAAAATGAAATACAGCATGATAAACAGATGAGATTTTCCTGATTTTAAAAAATTGGAGATATGCATTTTCGGAATTCAACCCCGTCAGAATGCCTGATTTAAAGAACTTCCAAAGCGAAAGTTCTTTAAACAGCAGAAAGAATTATACAGAAATCGCAGCTAAAAACTCATTGAATCGATAAGATATTCAGACATGTTATTATCAGCATCTTTGGAATTTTTCACGTAGCTTTCCGCAATGGTTAGAATGGTGTCATAAAAAAAAGTCAGATGCGGAATGTAGAATTCACGTTTAAGATCATTAGCAACCGGGAATGCAGCCGTATTTTTAATGTCGCTCATTTTCTTGTTTTCAACGAGAATTTTTCCGCTTTCAACATGCGAAAAAGTAATATCAGACGTGTCATCCGTTGCCGGTGAAGGATCGATTATTGTGATTGTTACCATACGTGAAGAAGCATAATTTTTTTCAATAACCTCCGATTCAAATCTGGTCACTGAATCACCTGACATAACCAGCTTAATAGTTCGTTTTTTTACACCAACAATTTCACCTGTAAAGTAGTCACGGATGTATGAATGTTTCTCAACTTTTATGAAGTCATCTCCCTTATACAAGGTAGTCTGATACGGCATTGCTCCGAGTTTGCCCGCATCTTTCAGTTTATAATTCTTAACAACTTCAATAATTTTTTCTGAAAATGATT
>JAFGJZ010000082.1 GCA_016928815.1 Spirochaetota bacterium | reverse complement strand
GTGAAGATGAATCAGGTCCGGACTCAAGATGGGCCGAACACATCAAGGCTCACACGTCAGGCCAGATATCAAAAGACAGTTCGATAAAAATCATTTTCAATAATGATCTTATTGATTCCTCCCTTATTAACTCTTCAGCCGACAGCCTTATCAGTTTCAGCCCGGGTATTAAAGGTAAAGCGGAATGGTCAGCTGCAAATGAAATCACATTCACTCCTGAAAAAAGCCTCCCGTCTGGGGAAAGATATAAAGCTACCATGGACCTCAAACAGTATGTTAAAATTGACAAGGAAGCCGGTAAGTTTTTCTTTCATTTTGAAGTCATTCATCAGGATTTTGACATAAATTTTACGGGGCTTAAATATGAATCCCTTAAAAATTTAAGCATTCAGCAGTACCACGGAATATTACAGACTGCGGACAAAAGCGAAAATGAATCAATCGAAAAGATTCTTTCCGCGTCACAGGACGGAAAAAATCTTAAAATAGAATGGGTTCATGTAACAGATTCAAACAGACATGAATTTACCGTGCAGAATGTTGAGCGTAAAAAAGACGATTCAATACTTCTGATAAAATGGAACGGAAAGTCCATTTCAGTGAAACGTGACGGAGAAAATAAAATTACAGTACCGGCGAGGGGTGTTTTTGAAGTTACAAATGCAGAAGCGGTTGTATCGGATGAGCAGTTTGTTTCTTTATATTTTTCCGACCCTCTTGATCAGAAACAGAACCTGAAAGGTCTTGTTTCAATTAATGGATACCCGATAAGAACCGTCATTGACATGAACATTGTGAGAATTTATCCAACTTCAAAAATAACCGGCGACGTTGAAGTTTTCGTCGATCCGGGCGTAAAAAACAGTGAAGGTAAAAAACTGGGGAAACGTTTTTCCAAAAAAATGACTTTTGAACTTGTGAATCCGGGAGTCCGTTTTGTAGGCGACGGTACAATCCTTCCCGATGTCAATAACCTTACCGTTCCTTTCGAAGCCGTAAATGTGCGTTCCGTTCAGGTAACGGCAATGGAAGTTTACGGAAGCAACATGGGACAGTTCTTCCAGGTCAACAACTTCAAAGGTTCCAGTGAACTTAAACGTGTAGGAAGATATCTGTGGCGAAAAACAATCTACCTGAATGCATCACATGAAGAACTCGCGAAATGGACAAGATACAGTCTCGATGTATCTGAATTATATAAAGATCATCCGGACAGTCTGTTCCAGCTTACGCTATCCATTAACAGGTCAAATTCAGCTCTGCCGTGTGAAGGAAATACTGATCCGGCAGTCAAGGAACCGGAATTTTCAAATCAGGAAGGAACCGTAGTCTCCGAAAGCAGTTACTGGGACTATTCGGAAGATTACTATAACGAAGATTATGAAAATGCATGGGAGAACAGAAAAAACCCGTGTTTTGACTCATACTATAAGGCAAGTTACGGAAATCCGGTTACTTCATCTAAGAATTTCATCGCATCAAATATCGGAATCATAGCAAAATACGGTTCCGGAAAAACGATGAAGATTGTCACTACTGACATCCCGACAGCCCTGCCTCTTTCCACTGAAGTAAAAATTTTCAACTATCAGCATCAGCTCATAGGCGAATGCAAAACAGACGGTTCCGGCTTCGGTACTGTCACAATAACAGGAGAAGGAGACCCTTTCCTGCTTACTGCAATCTCAGGTTCGCAAAAAGGATATCTCAAACTCAGTGCAGATGCATCACTTCCTGTCAGTCACTTTGATGTCGGCGGTGAAATAGTAAATGACGGTGTGAAGGGATACATCTACGGTGAACGCGGTGTATGGCGGCCGGGAGATACAATGTATCTTACTTTCGTACTGGAAGACAAAGACAAACTTATTCCGGAAAACCATCCGATGTCTCTTGAACTTTTTAATCCCCAGGGACAGCTCGTAAAAACCGTCAAGCAGTACCGGAAAACAAATGATTTCAGTGTTTTTGAAGTCAGTACAAATGAGAACGATGTCTCAGGAAACTGGACTGCAAAAATAAAACTCGGAGGACTTGTCTTTTCAAAAACACTGAAGATTGAAACAGTTGTTCCGAACAGACTGAAAATAAACCTTGATTTCGGGAAGGAAATACTGCATCAATCCGAATTTCCTCTGAATACAAAAATATTCGCGCAATGGCTGCACGGCGGAACCGCAGAAAATCTTGAAACTGATGTAAGCGTCACGCTCAGTCCAAGAACAACAACTTTTTCCAGGTATAAAGACTATACTTTTGATGATTTCACACGAAGTTTTTCAAGTTCCAAAATACAGGTTTTCTCCGGAAATCTTGATGCAACTGGAAACACTTCTTTCAATCTCTCAATTCCGGTTGATAAAAATCCTCCGGGGATGCTTGATGCTAACTTTTCAAGCCGCGTCTATGAACCGGGCGGTGATTACAGTACTGAAACTTTTTCAATACCGTATCATCCTTATAAATATTATGTGGGAATAAAACTTCCTAAAGGCGATGAAGCACGCGGCATGCTGCTGACTGATACGGATCATGAATTGAAAATAGCGACTATTGATTCGGACGGCAAGCCTGTTTCCCGGAACAATCTTGAAGTCGTGTTATATAAAATTAGCTGGAAATGGTGGTGGGATAAATCAGGTGATGACCTTGCAAATTTCACAAGTGCCGATAACGCAAGAGAAATTGCCAAAGGAACGGTATCCACCAGAAACGGCGAAGGCACATGGAAATTCAATGTAAAATATCCTGAATGGGGAAGATTCCTGGTCCGTGTCTACGATCCGGACGGCAAACACAGTACAAGTAAAATCTGCTACATTGACTGGCCGGGATGGGCAGGAAGAGCCCAGGAGGAAAAAGGCGTGGGTGCTACCCGGCTCAATTTTTCTTCAGATAAAGCTGAGTATGAAGCAGGGGAAAAAGCTGTAATATTCCTTCCTGCAGTTTCAAAAGGCTATGCCCTGCTCAGCATTGAGAACGGCAAAAAAGTAATTGAGCAGAAATGGATAGAAACAAAAGACGGAGATAACAAAATCATCCTGCCTCTGACAAAGGAGATGAGTCCCAATATCTATGTACATGTATCTCTGATACAGCCTCATAAAGGCAAAACAACGGACACTCCTCTGAGACTTTACGGAATTATCCCTATTCTGGTTAAAAACAAGGAAACGAAACTTGATCCTGTGCTCACTGCCGCATCCGAAATCAAACCGGAACAGAAAACCGAAATTTCAATCAGTGAGAAAAACAACAGGGAAATGACCTATACCATCGCGATAGTAGATGAAGGTCTGCTCGGACTGACCAGATACCAGACACCGGATCTTCAGAAATATTTTTACAAACGGGAGGCTCTCGGAGTAAAAACATGGGATCTTTTTGATGATATCGTCGGTTCATACAGCGGACAGCTGGAAAGAATCATTGCACTCGGAGGAGGAGACGGCGGAGCCGAGAAAAAACAGCTTGAAGAAAACCGTTTCCCGCCGGTAGTGAAATTCCTCGGACCTTTCAAACTGGAAAAAGGTGAAAAGAAAAAACACAGCATTCAGCTGCCTCCATATATCGGTGCCGTCAGGATAATGGTAGTTGCAGGGCAGAATGGAGCATACGGATCGGCTGAAAAATCCGTACTTGTCCGGCAGCCGCTGATGATTCTGACTACACTCCCTAGAGTACTCGGTCCTGATGAGGACGTGCAGATTCCTGTTGCAGTTTTTGCGAAAAGCAAGGACATTAAAAAAGTAACAGTAACTGTAAAAGATGATAAAAATCTGAAATTCACATCTGAAAAAACCAAGGTCGTCACCTTCGACAAACCTGGAGATACGATAGTAACATTCAGTGCGCGGACGTCATCAGGAATCGGCAGGGCCGCTGTTTCAGTAGATGCTGTCAGCGGCAAGGAAACGGCGAATCAGACCATCTCGGTTGAAATCAGGAGTCCGAATCCTCCCGAAAACAGGATTACTCTTGCAGAACTCAAACCGGGTGAAAAATGGAATACCATGATCGCTCCATTCGGACTGGATAATACAAACAGTGCGGTTATCGAAGTTTCATCTCTGCCTCCGATAAATCTGGAAAAACGCCTGGATTATCTGATACAGTATCCTCATGGATGCCTTGAGCAGACAACATCTTCTGTCTTTCCTCAATTATATCTGTCCTCTTTAACAGATATGACCAAAGAGAAAAAGGCATTAATTGATTCAAATATTAATGCAGGTATTGCAAGAATTAGACAGTTTCAGATTACTTCCGGCGCACTTACCTACTGGCCTGGACAGGAATACCAGATAAATGACTGGACGAGCGTCTACGCAGGCCATTTTCTTGCAGAAGCCGAAAAAGCCGGATACAGCGTTCCGTCTTCACTTCTTGTTCCATGGACAAAATATCAGACACGTGTTGCAAACTCATGGAATGCAAAAGACACCGGTTCGGCTCTCATTCAGGCTTACAGGCTCTATGTTCTTGCACTTGTCAAATCACCTTCTGCAGGAGCCATGAACAGATTGAAAGAATCTGATAAGCTGAATAACACCGGACGCTATCTTCTCGCTGCAGCATTCTACATTTCTGGACAGAAAAAGGCAGCTGAAGAAATTACGGCTAATACGGCGGTTACTGTTGAAAAATACAATAATTATGACTATACTTTCGGTTCCGAACTGCGGGATAATTCCGTAATACTTAACACACTGACGGTGATGGGACAGAAAATGAAAGGAAAAAAACTTGCTGATGAAATAACCGGACAGCTGGCATCAAAAACATGGTACAGTACGCAGAGTACCGCCTTCGGTCTGATGGCAATATCAAATTTCATCGGCAGGGACAGCGGATCATACAGTTTCAGCTATTCGGCTAAAATCGGAAGTAAATCCGAAAATAAAAAAACTGATATGGCAATTTCTGTTTTTAATATTCCGGAAATTCCAATGTCAGGCATTCCTGCGGAAATTGTTAATACTGATAAAAAATCAACAATTTATGTTACAATGACGCTTAAAGGTTCGCCGGCACCGGGAAAAGAAACAACTTCAGGGAAAGGCCTTAAAATTTATGCTGAATACAAAGATACATCCGGCGCGGACATAAATGTTCTTCAGATGAAACAGGGAAAGGATTTTTCTGCGGTCATTTCAGTTACAAATAATTCCGGAACTGATATCAGGAATATTGCTCTCAGCCATATCATACCTTCAGGATGGCAGATCCATAATTCAAGATTCGAGACCGGAACAATAGCATCGAACGCGGAATATCAGGATTTCAGGGATGACCGGGTATATACCTACTTTTCACTGAATTCAAATGAGACCAAAAAATTTACAATCATGCTTAATGCAACATTTCTCGGAAAATACTACATGCCGGGAATAACCGCGGAAGATATGTATAACGCGGAAATAAAAGCATCTGTTCTGGGTTCCTGGGTTCAGATACAGGAATAATTTACAATGCCGCAGGAATTAATATCCTGCGGCATATTCTTTTACAAGCAGGTTCCACTTGAAACCGTATAATATCAGAAAAACAGCTGACTTCATGTTCATGTTTTTAAAAAAAATCAGAATGAATAAAACAACTGAAAAATATTTGAAGAAATTTCTTAAATTTTATTCCGCCGTACTGTTTCCTTTTTTTTCAGCAGTACGCAGCGGGATTCTGAAAAAAACGGCACCGGTAATTAAATATGCCGGCAGCAGCAGATTTGCACGGTATTTCTCAAACAAAATTCAGAAACATTTTCCTGCTATCAGAAATTTTATTTTAAAAACATCCGCCCTGGCTGTGAGACTTTTCAGAAAAATATATTCAATACGGGCGGGAAGATATTTCATAAATTCAGTCATGTTTTATTTACTGCTTTCGGTAATTTCAGCATTAATGCTTCCAGTTCCATTAATTGACAGGCCTTTTTCAAAAATCCTCATGAGCAGTGAAAACGATCTTCTCGGTGCAAAAATTTCATCTGATGATCAGTGGAGATTTCAGTACAATGAAGAAATCCCGTACAAATTCCGGACAGCACTTCTTGATTTTGAGGATAAAAGATTTTTTTATCATCCCGGTATTGACCCGGCGGCAGTTGCCCGGTCGGTCAGACTGAATTTAAAGTACGGAAAAATTGTTTCAGGCGGAAGTACAATTTCAATGCAGGTAATCCGTATTTACAGACAGAACAGCAACCGCACCTTCACTGAAAAATTCATTGAGGCTTTTCTTACGCTTGGTCTTGAGCTGAAATATTCAAAAAAAGAAATTCTTAACATGTATTCGGCAAACGCCCCTTTCGGAGGAAACATTGTCGGACTGTCAACGGCATCATGGAGATATTTCAACAGAAGTCCGGAAAATCTTTCATGGGCTGAAAGTGCACTGCTTGCTGTTCTTCCAAACAGTCCTTCCCTCATGCATCCGGGAAGAAACCGTGATACGCTTAAAAAGAAAAGGGATAATCTGCTGCTCAGTCTTCAAAAAAAAGGAGTTATTTCGGAAATCGACTATCTTCTTGCAGTTGACGAACCTCTGCCGCTAAAACCGGCTGCACTTGACCGTGATGCACCGCATCTCCTTGAGACGCTGTCCATCCGGTACAGAAACAAATATATTTTCCGGAGTACGTTAAGCACCCGCATTCAGAAGCGCACTAACGAAATACTTCTGAAACACAGCACCGACCTGAAAGCCCGCGGAATATTCAATATCGCAGCAATTGTCATTGACAATGAAACCGGAAATATTCTTGCATACTGTGCAAATACTCCTGAAGGTTTTTCAGAAGACGGCGGGGAAAATATTTTCAGCAGCAAGGGATACGCAGTTGACATAATCAGAAGTCCTCGGAGTACCGGAAGCATCCTCAAACCCTTTCTATATGCCGCAATGCTGAAAGACGGTGAAATCACTCCGTTTTCAATTGTATCGGATATCCCTTCCCAGTTCCGTGGATATGTCCCTGAAAACTTCGACAGGTCATTTTCAGGCGCCGTTCCGGCAAGAGACGCCCTGACGCGGTCGCTGAACGTACCCGCTGTTAAAATGCTTCAGGAATACGGTCTTTACAGATTCTATAATCTTCTTAAAAATCTTGAGATGTCCACCCTGTTCCGTACTGCGGATGACTACGGTCTTACGCTCATACTTGGCGGGGCGGAAACAACCCTTTTTGATATCAGTTCAATGTACTCCTATCTCGCCCAGACAGCGTCCGGAAGAAAACCGCAAAGTACCGCAATTCTGCAGGATGAAAAACAGCATTCGATAAACACCGGGAATCTTACGGAAGGACCCGCATACCTTACAATGGAAGCTCTGCTCGAAGTAGTCCGGCCTGAGAATGAAGGCTACTGGAAATCATTTGCAAGTTCCAGAAGGATTGCATGGAAAACGGGAACAAGTCTTGGAATGCGCGATGCCTGGGCTGTAGGATGTACTGAAAAGTACACAGTCGGAGTATGGGCCGGTAATGCCTACGGCGAAGGAATTCCAAGCATGACAGGTTTTTCAGCCTCCGCACCGGTTCTTTTTGATATTTTCAATACACTTGAAAAATCACCCTGGTTTAAAATTCCATATTCCGATCTGAAAAAAATAACGGTATGTACCGAAAGCGGAAATCTTCCTACTGAAATTTGCAGGACCAAAACCATCTACATTCCGATGAACAGTCATTTCGATACACAATGTACATATCACCGGCTTATTCATCTTGATAAAACTGGCACCTATCAGGTTGACAGCTCATGCGAGTCAACTTCTGAAATGATTCATGTACCATGGTTTATTCTCCCTGCCGCACAGGAGCATTTTTACCGTAAATCACATCCGGAATACAAGACACTGCCGCCTGTCCGTAGCGACTGCCTGGACATAAAAGGAAATCCCAGAAATATGAGCCTCATTTATCCCGGAACAAGTACCGCAATATACATTCCTCTGGAACTGGACGGTAAACCGGGTTATGCCGTTTTTCAGGCTGCACACAGAAAAAGCGAAACAGTCATATACTGGCATATTGACGATCAGTACATTGGCCAGACGAAAAATTTCCATGAAATGCAGGTAAATACCTCACCCGGCAGACATGTACTTACAATTGTTGACGAAAACGGTGAAATAATCGAACAGCAGTTTGAAATACTTGCAAGAGTGAAAAAATAAAATTTTGTTATTGTTTTTATTTTAAATATTAAAATTATATCCTAAAAGTAAAAACTAAAATAAAACCGGTCGGGGCAACATCAGCAGACTATGCATAAAAAAATTCTAATTATAGAGGATAATGACCTGCTCAGACAGAGCATCGCCGCTTTTCTTGAACTGTCGGGTTATAAAACCATCGAAGCGAATGACGGTTCATCAGGCATAGAGCTTTTCATTTCTGAACTTCCCGATCTCATAATCACGGATCTTAACATGCCTAAGCTCAGCGGCAAGGATGTAATACGTAAAATTGCTGAAAAAAATGATGAAATTCCGATAATTGTCCTTTCCGGTGAAGGGAACATATATGAGGCAATTCAGGCAATGCAGCTTGGCGCCTGGGACTACATTATTAAACCAGTTTATGAACTGCAGATACTTATACATTCAATTAACAAGGTAAATGAAAGAGCCCGTCTTTTAAGAAAGAACCGTGAGTACCGTGAAAATCTTGAAAATGCAAAAAAAATAATGGAAAACGACCTTAAGATGGCCATTAATGTTCAGAAAGTGTATTTTCCGCAGAAACCTCCGGCAAGCAATGAATGGGATGTCGCCTTTAAGAGTCTGCCAATGGCCGGAGTGTCCGGTGACTTTTATGATTTTTATGAACAGAACGGAAAGCTTACAGGCATAAGTCTGTTTGACGTTTCAGGACACGGTATTGCATCAGCGCTGATTACCATGATTGCAAAATCAGCAGCTTACAGATGTTTTAAGGAAATGCATGACAAACCGCTGAATGAGGTTATTGAATTCATCAATAGTGAACTTATTTCTGAAATAGATGTGATGAATTACTATCTCACAGGCGTCATGCTGAAATTCCAGGATGACAATGTAGAATACGTAAATGCCGCGCATCCTACAATGCTTCACTACAGCAGCACGTCCGATACAGTACTTCAGCCCGAATCAGACAGTGCGTTCAGAAACGGCTGCTTCATCGGAATAAGTATTTTCCAGATGTGCTATGAAGTTCATAAATTCAAAGTTGAAAAAGATGACAGCATCATAATTTACTCTGACTGTCTCATTGAAGCGGAAAATGCGGAAGGCGAAAGATACGGACTGGAACGGCTGCTAAAAACATTCAAATCAGTTTCAAAAAACAATAATGCCGGGAAAATAATTAATTTAATCATGAATGACTTTTACGGCTTTCTGAAAACAGATAAACTGCATGATGATTTGACGATTGTCGTACTGAAAAGAAAATGAAATCTCACAGACACGTTCAGCCGCCGGAAAACTAAATAAACTCCGCAGATACATTCTGAAAAGAAGCTTTATCCGTAAATTGTATGCAGCTGCGGTTAATACTGATCAGACCTTTTTGTTCCATAAACTTCAGATACTTATTAACTGTTTCGCGCGTAACACCGACCGCTTCCGCAATATATTCCTGTGTTACATAAATTTCATTCTCACCTTCTGTCAGAGAGTTTATTCTGGAGCAGAGAAAATTCACTATTTTCTGCAGTGAAGTATGAACATCCAGATATGCATGAACGCTGTAATATCCGTGTGAGAGTTCATTTATTATCTGAAGCTGCATTTCCGCATATTTCATCAGGTTTCTGAGACCAGTCTGCGGAACCGCTAAAAGTTTAACCTCGTCTACTGTAACCGCATCATTAAGATAAGGCCCTCCCGCGATAACCTCAGGCAAACCCGCCCACGAACCGGAGGAAAGGCGGCCTAAAATTATTGAAGTCATGTCACTTCTGTATTTAACTTTTTTTATTTCACCTGACAGTATGAAATAAGCTATGGATGACAAATCATCCTGATAAAATACCGCACGTTCCTTGCGGTAGACCATTATATTTGAACTCTGCATTACTGTTTCAAGCAGTCTGTCCGGCATCAACGAAAAAAATTTATACTTTTTCAAATCCGTATGATTAAACACATTTTCCATGGCAGGTCATTCTACTCCAGTATCTCAATTACAGGTTCAAGTACGGCAATCGGATAAATCAGAATACAATGATCGTCGGGAGATTCCGGATTGCCAATCATAACAGTAACAACCATATTATTTTCAGGTATTATTTTCACATCCTCCTGATTTTCAGCCAGCTTCATGAAACTGAAATTTAAATTTACATAATTTTTCCATGCACTTCTTAACGGATTTATAATAAACTGTTCTATTTCAGGAGCATTATCATACTGACTGATTGAACTTCCGTCCGGAATACAGATAAGTACGGTCTTGTCCGGTTTCTTTTTCTCCTCTCTGAGAAATTCAGTAATGCTTTCAATCCGGCCGGCATCAAGACCTGTTTCAATATTTTTACTGACTGCAACATATTTAATTTCCGGAAAATCCAGAACATTCTGTTTCTCGGAATATACATAATTACGGGAGACTGGTCTGCTTTCAAAAAGATAATATGTGTATTTTTGTTTCATACTCATAAAAATCTCTTTCAATGTCTGCTGGTCAACTTCCAGCACGCCGTACGCATCAAGATTCCCGAACATAATTTTCATGTTTCTGCAAAAATAATCGTGGATCCTGCCCATGGAAACGATGAAATTCATTGATACCATATCAGGTTTCCTGAAATCATAATACATGATCCTCCGGTGATCATGTGCTGTATCGACAAGATAATATGACTGTCTGATTTTACTCAGCGGTTCAATTTCCTGAAGTATTTCGGTAATTTCAATTCCGAAATTTTCATCTACAACAACGACCTTGCCCTTTGCGGCCGGAAACCCGGCAACAGACAGCTGAGCGGGCACATTTTCCTCCTGACCGTAAATTATGGAACCAACGGTAATGCCTTTCAGATCGTTCAGGGAAAATTCCAGATTTAGCAGACTAACCGTAAAAGGAAGAACCTCGGTAACTTCATCCGCTACACCCGGAAAAGACGGCTGCGAATCTTCATCAGCAAATCCGCTTACCATTATTCCGAGTATTCCGCCGGAAACAACAATTTCACCCCGGCAGAATAATTCACCGTTGAAATATACAGGACATCCGTGACCCGCCAGTAATGAACTCCGGACCACATCTCCGGTTTTAAGATTACTTACCTCATAGGCTGATAAATATCCTTTGCCCAATGTTACATTTAAAATGCCGGTCCTTGTAAAGAGATTCTGCATATAAACACCTCTGTTTTTAATCATTACCCTTTATATCATGTATTAAAATAATTACAATGAAAACCTTATGTTAAGCAGGTCACATAAATACGGAAAAATGAAGAAAAAGCGGTATTTTCACGGATAATATGCCGATAACTAACAGAGAAGCGCTTATAATTTTTCAATGATTTAACATTCTATCATAAACTAAAATATTTCAGGAATATTTATGAAAAAATCAAAACATCTTTTCTTTTCGGTAAAAGCACTATTAATAAGCCTTTTATTCTATATGATACCGTTACTGCTTTCCTTATTTCTTTTAGTGCTGAAAGACAGGGGAATACCTGAAATTATCCTGTCTGCAGTATTTATTTTCTCCATCATGTCGGCAACTGCCGGCATAGTTTATTCAATAATCATATTTTCCGTAAATCAGAGAAAAATC
This sequence comes from Spirochaetota bacterium, assembly GCA_016928815.1. Taxonomy (GTDB): domain Bacteria; phylum Spirochaetota; class UBA4802; order UBA4802; family JAFGJZ01; genus JAFGJZ01. The sequence goes on along the minus strand of JAFGJZ010000082.1, from coordinate 13,187 downwards.
AAGGATATTTCTCAATATATAAAAACCGTTAAGGAAGGAAACCTTCAATCGGTCATGAAAGATTCCTCAGACGGCGATGCAAGTGAAATGGAATCATTGATAAGTGAACAGGTTTTTCAGTTTCATGAAACCGTATCAAAGGTTTATGAAACACTTCAGGAAGTGCTCCATCTTACAAATACCGTCAACAATACCGCCGGAGAACTTTCACAGCATTCTATAATGATTACTGATTCTCTTGATTCTGTAACCAAAGGAGCCATGCAGCAGGCTGCAGATGCTGAAGAATGCGCGAAAATAACCAATGATCTCATCAGTAAACTTGAAAATGTTACGGAAGCATCTTTTCTGATGAATGACAAGGCGGAAATCGCGCGTAAAATGAGTGATTTTGGAAGGGAGAACATACTCGATTTAACAGAAAAAAGTCTCTCATCAAGTAAAAGTATTGAAGATGTCAATAACCGGATCAGCATTCTGAATGACACTGCCAAAAACATCAGTGTAATTACAACAGCAATTGCGGAAATTGCCAACCAGACGAATCTTTTATCACTGAATGCATCAATAGAAGCGGCAAGAGCCGGAGACAAAGGCCGCGGTTTTGCTGTTGTTGCGGAGGAAATTACCAAGCTTGCAGACCAGAGCTTTTCATCAAGCAGTGAAATCAATGAGCTTGTCAGAAACATTCAGGATCAGGTCTCAATAACAACTGAAAAACTTCATGAAACAATAGAAACACTGACATCCGAAGGCAACTCTGTTCAGAAAACGAATGACGCATTTAACAACATTTCCGAAGCTATTAACGAATTGCATGTACAGCTTAAGGAAGTTGAAACAGGTATAAATTCCCTGATGCATTATAAAACGGAACTTTCTCAGTCAATATCAAGCATAGCGGCGGTTGCCGAAGAAGCTGCGGCTTCAACAGAAGAAATTACTTCCCTGATGTATTCTCAAACCAATTCCGTTGAAATACTCGTTCAGCTGTCCATAAACATGAAACAGTTTCTGGACAGCCTGACGGAAAAAATCAGCACCATGAATTTCATGAAATCCGCAAGACAGAAGATTACTCTTGCTGTTGTACCATGTGTCGATATCCCTTTTTTCCAGGATACATTCACGGCAGCCGGCAAAACAGCTGAAAAACTCGGCGTCAATGTAATATGCAAAGCACCGTCTAAATTCAGCGCCGATGAACAGGCGGCAATTATCAATGAGCTTATTGACAATAAGGTTTCCGGAATAGGAATCGGTCCTCTTGACGGACCTTCAATCAGAAAAGCGGTTGAACGGGCTTCTTCTGAAGGAGTTAAAATCATTTACTTTGACACAGACCTGAAAGATACGACAAGACTGGGCTTCATAGGAACAGATAATCATAAAGCCGGAGAATTTATGGCTGAAGTCATTGCCAAGACAACAATGGAGGAAGCTGAAATTCTCTGCAGTACTTCCAGCGCCACAATGGAAAACATGATGCAGAGATTCAACGGTTTTAAATCGGGAATTTCAAAATTTCCAGAAATGAAAATTCTCGACATGGATGCACCGGCAACTCCGAATATCGAGGACCGCTGGCTGTCGATTAAGAAAATGATCAAGTCACATCCGGGGTTTTCAGCCATCATTTTCTTTGATGCTCAGGGACATATTTTTGCGGAAAGAATTCATACCGAACTCAAGCTGAATCCGGTCATAGCTACCTTCGACAAAACTCCTGATTCCCTTAAAGCTCTGAAGAACGGATACCTCACACTCATTGTTGCACAGCGTCAGGATCTCTGGGGTGAACTTGTATTAAGACGGCTTTATGAATCGCACAGCGGAAGAAAAATCATGCAGTTTGAAGATACCGGTACATATGAAATAAACAGCAAGAACATAAATCTGTTCCAGCATCAAATCTGATTTACTCTTCCGGAAGAAGTTCCGGCATTACAAAAAAGTAAAAGCGTGAAGTTTTGCACTGCCTCTCGCTTTTACTGCAAGTATTCCGCTTTTCTCTTTTTCAGAGCTGAACAGTACATAAAGTCTGCTTCTGTCAGGATGCAGAATTCCGTTTTTAACATCATCAGTTTCCGTAAGTTTTCCGTTTATTCTGATTTCCAGCTCAGCCGGGCTGCCGCTGTCTGCACTGATGACCAGAAAGATCCGCTTTGCTTTAAAATTCAGATACAGCGTCCCTTCGTTCTCCGGAATGACAAAGTCAGCCTCCTGTCTCCACCTGCCTTCAAGCAGCCATGAAAATTTATCAGGCATTTTAGCGGCGGTAAAAACATTTCCTTTTTCCGACGGCACCTGGATGATGCCTCTTTCAGAACCGAGATATGTTTCCGGATTTCCATCTACCGATGAGCTTTCTTCCCTGATTGTCACGGACGATATGTCTGAAGTATTTTCTCCAAGAAGACCGAGTATCATTTTTTCGGTTTCCGCATATGCGCCTTCTCCGTAATGTACTGAAACCAGTTTCCCTTCCCTGTCAAAAATATAATGCGCCGGCCAGTACCTGTTTGAAAACGCATTCCAGATGCCATAGTCATTATCCTGAACAACAGGCCATTCTATTCCTATATCAGCTATTGCCTGTCTGAGATTTGAAACATCCCGTTCGAAAACAAATTCAGGCGTATGCACTCCTACAATAACCAGCCCCTTCTGTGCATAGCGTTCGTGCCACAACTTCAGATAGGGCATGGTCCGCAGACAGTTAATGCATGAATATGTCCAGAAATCAATCAGCACAACTTTTCCTTTTAACTGTTCCAGTGTAAGACTGTCAGAATTCAGCCAGATGCCTGAAGTGCGTGTAAGAGGATCACTTCCGTTTCTATCGGGAATGTCCGCTAATGCAGGATCGGAAGAACGGGCTTCAAGCGCCTTTTTTACCGCCTCGTTATCCTCAACTGCAGTCAGTCCGCTGCCATAGCCGGGAGCTGCCTTAAGCAGCCAGCTCTGAAAACTGCGGTCAAGTCCGGTAACAAGTGCAATACCGGTTGCAAGCATGAGAACACCGAATACTCTCTGAATTGATGAAAGGTTGCGTGTAAGCAGCGGAAACCTGTTAATGAGGGTTCTGCCGCCGTACATCACACCGAAAAGCGGAACAGAAGTGCCAAGAGCATAAACCAGTGTAATTAGAAAAGCTCCCGCATCAACATTACGACTGACTGCAAGGGTTATGACAGATGCCATTATCGGACCGACACAGGGGGTCCAGACAGCGCCGAGGCTTGATCCTGTAAACAGGCCGGCCGTAAATCCGCCGCCTGTACGGTTTTTTCCCGCGCCGCTTCTGCGCGATAAAAGCACGCTTGCCGTCATCATGAATCTGTCTTTAAGTGCCGGAACAATCAGAACGGCAGAAAACAGAATAATAATTACAGCAGCACCAATCCGTAAAGAATCCGGGTCAATGCCGAATGCGCGCACAAAAAAAGTCAGTGACAGTGTAAGTGCAGTAAACGTAAGCAGGAATCCGGTAATGATTCCTAAAGGACGGTACTTTCCGTTTCCGACCGAACCGGAAAGAATTACCGGCAGCACGGGAAGAACACATGGAGACAGTACGGTCACGATTCCCGCCGTAAAAGCAAAAAATAACAATATTCCCATAATTCCCCCCTCTGCGGATTTACTATGCTCCTGCTTCCCTGAGAATATCCGCCACTGTTCTGCTGCCTGACCAGATTTTCAGAGCTTTTCCTTTTCCGTCAATTTTAACAAATGTATGCTGGTAGGTTACCGCATATTTTTTTATCAGATCTCTCTGAGTGTCATAATTCACAAAAATCAAAGTGAAGCCTGAAGGTATTTTACCGGAATTCAGTTTAATATCATCATAGGCTGCCTTGCATGTAGGACACCATACTGCTGCAAAAAAATAAACTGCAGTTCCTTCCGCGGCGGCCTTTTGGGCATCACTCTCACCCGTATAGGAAACTACAGCCGGAGAAAGTCCTTTTAAATCGAAAAAATTTTTAGCGGCTCCCGAACCGGACATCATCATGCTGTTCCCTTCCGGATTTACGGCAGCGGAGTTTTCATTTCCGTTATCATTTCCTGAACAGGATACCGCCGCGAACAGCGAAACAACCAGCATTAAATTAATTAAATTTTTCATTTTACCTCCTTACGCCGTGTCAGACGGCAGTTATGATAATTTCACTTGAAATAATCATTAACAATATCAGGCAGCGGTTCGCCGTCCGCCACAAAAAGCAGACTTGCACTGTTCATACAGAACCTTAAGCCTGTTCCTTCAGGAAAATTTTTATCGCCTGCCGGTCCGTCATTGAACACATGACCGAGATGGCTCCCTGAAGATGAATCAAGCACCTCAACCCGGCGCATTCCGTAGCTTTCATCCCACCTTAAAATTACGGAGCTTTCCTTAACAGGTTTTGAAAAACTCGGCCAACCCGTTCCTGATTCGAATTTTGTTTCAGACCTGAATAGAGGCTGGCCTGTTGCTGCGGAATAAAAAGTTCCCTTCCGGTGCTCGTTGACGAGTTTTCCTGAAAAGGCCGCTTCAGTACCGGCATTCCTCAATATTTCAAATGCAGCCGGATCAAGAATTTTCCTCCATTCCTTATCAGTCCGTTTAACCGGAACGTTCAGTTCACTGCCTCCGGGTATAATTTCATATCCGTACCAGAATTCTATTTTCGCGGAAAGCAGTTCCGGATATGTTTTTTTCAGTTCATCCATTTTCGGTTTATCCCACATCTGAATGTAAGGATAAGTCGGATGCAGCCTCATGAAATTCTGATGATAGTCTTCCGCAGGGTAAAATTCCTTTAACGGTGATACCTCGGTAACAATTTTCTGTTTAAATTTTCCGGAGCGGTTCAGCTGTTCAATGTAGCTTTCAGCAGTTTTTTTCTGCTGCGGTGAACTGTAGAAAACTGCGGAACGGTACTGTGTTCCGTGATCCGGTCCCTGGAAATTCAGTTCAGTCGGATTATGTGCTACCGAAAAAAACACCTTCAGAAGCGTGCCGTAGGAAATTACGGATGCGTCATATTTAATTAATACGGATTCCGCATGTCCCGTACTGCCGCTGCCTACCATCTCATAAAAAGCGGTTTCCTTTGAACCGCCGGAATATCCCGAGATGACGTCAGAAACGCCTTTAAGACTTTCAAAAACCCCCTCTACACCCCAGAAACATCCTCCTGCAAATACTGCAGTATCTGTTCCCGATTTGATCAGATCCACCTTCGGATCCGGAAACGGCCCGGCATCGGCAGACCCGCATGAAATTAAACTCAGAAATATTATCAGCAGTTTCGATATGGAAAATTTATTCTTAAATATTTTCATATTTCATCTCCATTTTTACAAAAATATCAGACAATAAAACCTGTCAGCATGCACTGTAAATACAGTATAGCACAAATTTGGGAGTAATAAATTTTCAGGTATTATTATTCATTAAATCCGGAACAGCCATTGATTTTGCATTTACGGGAAAACGCAAAATTCCGTATTTTACAATTTATTTGTTGACAGAATTTGAATATATGCTACACATGTAGCATACTTACTAAAAGAGAGTTAACATGCTATCAATCAGCCCGAATGATTTTGAAATACTCAAACTGCTGTGGAAACACAAACAGCTTTCCGGAAGAGAAATACACAACATGATGTCGGAAAAAACCGGCTGGGCATATTCAACGACACGGACTACAGTTGAAAGAATGGTCGGAAAAGAACTTGTAAAAAAAGGAAATTTTCACGGTCTGAACGTATACATTCCTGCCGTCTCCAAAGTCCGTGCTTTTGCCCTTCAGGTTTCCCAGTTCGCTGAAAAAATTCTTGAAAGGGATGCCCTTGCAGTTCTTCCGCTTTTTACCAAAAGCGCCACCCTGTCGGATGAGGAGATAAAAGAACTTAAAGCTCTGCTAAGATCAGACAAGGAAACATTAAAATGACCGGTTATCTGTTTTTCCATCTGAAAATATCCCTTCCGGCGTTTTTAATATTATTCCTTTTTTTAAGACTTAACGTGTTCAGCAATAAAATTACGCTGATCGGCCTTTATGCACTTGTATTAAAGACCTTTATCCCTGCCGGACTCTGGAGACTGCCGGCATTTTCTGATTTCCCCGGAACAGGTTATTCATATGAAGAGGGAATATCAGCCGCACTCACATCCGCCTCTGCAGCAGCATTTAATCCTGATAAAATTCTGTTTACCGTATGGATGCTTGTTGCTGCTTTAATGTCCGCCTATGCAGTTTTTTCAATGACCGCAGTTAACCGCAGACTCAAAAAAGACAGGAAAGTGAAATCACCGGAACTGCACCGGATCTTCAATGACCTTAAACCCGAATTCTGCAGAAACAGAAGAGTTTCACTTCATATCTCATCATACTTTACGCTGCCATTCGTTTGGTATCAGAAAGGATGGCTGGTTATAATTCCCAGCAGTTTAAAAACACGGGAGCCGGTCGAAATTAAGGGGATAATATCCCATGAGCTTTCGCACATCAGAAGGTTTGACGTGATCAAATTTTCAATACTTCACATCATGCGTATTTTGTTTTTCTTTTCCCCGTTCATTCATTTCGCAGTCAGGGAAATAATGATTCATGAAGAAATAGAAACGGATGCTGATGCATTAAGGACCGCCGGAATTGACGCCGTATTGTTCGCTGATACCATTCTGCTTGTTACGGAATCAGGTAAACCAAAACATTACCTTACGCCTGCATTTACAATATTTGAAGATAAAAGGAGATTAAAAATGAGACTTCTGAATTTATTCCGGAAAAAAAACACGGGAAAACCGGGAAAGCATGCAATATTTCTGTGCTGGATTACGGCCATGGGCCTTCTGTTTTCTTTCTCGCCTGTTTCAAACACAGCTGCAGCGGTAAAGAACTCACAGTTTCTAAAACCCCTGAAGGCAGGCAGAATTACGATGCATTTCGGAGAAAACATCAATCCGATAACAAAAAAGCCTTACAGTCATAAGGGAATAGACATAGCAGCCCCCGGAGGCACGGTAATCAATGCAGCAATCGGAGGACCTGTCATAAAAAGTGAATTTGACGCGGATTACGGATATTACATAATCATCAGTAATCCGGGCGGATTTGAAACTGTCTACGCCCACCTGATGAAAAACACGGTAACGGAAGGAATGACTGTAAAAACGGGAGATATGATCGGCACTGTAGGAAGCACGGGTAAAAGTACAGGCCCTCACCTTCATTTTGAGATACACCTGAACGGAAATGCCGTCAACCCGGAAAACTATATAAATTTCTGATAATCAGCCACCACGGTTTGAGTCCGGCAGTAAACAGCCGTTCAGACCGTATAACTGAAAGATTTGAATAAGATCCGGTTATGTTAAAAGATAAATTCATTTTAATGAATAACCGGATTATACATACAATGCCATCCTCCATAAATGTCAAATTCAAAGACCGCCTCAAATACACCGCAGCCGGTGCAAATATAAATCTTGACTATTCCGGACATTTCAATTATGCTATTTAAGCCCTGGCATATTCTAACTTGACTTATGATAAAAACATTTAAGGTATATGATGAAAAACCAGAGTCAAATCAGGATCGCATTTTTTTTAAATGATTTTCACAATGAGTACAGTGTCGGAATATGCAATGGAGCTTTGAAAGCGGCTAAAGAACTCGGGATTTCAATGGTCTTCTTCGGTGTAGGCTCTCTGGAAAGCACCGTCCAGTACACAGTGATGCGGAACAGACTTTTTTCAATACTTTCGCCTGAGGATTTTGACGGACTTCTTTACATATCATCATCAATTGCAAACTTTGTCGGAGTTGATAAATTTCTCGATTTCATTAAACAGTATAATTCAGTACCTTCGGCACATATCGGAATCAACTCTCCCGGACTGAAATGCTATAATATTGACAACAGATCAGGAATGTATGAACTGGTGGATCATTTCATCAAAGCCCACGGAAGAAAAAAAATCGCGTTTATCAACGGTACAATAGGCGTTCATGAAGCGGATGAACGGTTCGAAGCCTATAAAAACGCACTTAAAGACAACGGCATCGATTTTGATGAAAATTACGTTTATGAAGGCAATTTTCTGAGGGAAAAAGGAATTCAGGCTGTTGAGGAATTTCTGGATGTCAGAAAAATTGAAATAGACGGCATTGTCGGTGCAAACGATCACATGGCTCTGTATGCAATGAAAGAACTGCAGAAAAGAGGATATAACATTCCTGAAGATATCAGCGTGGGAGGATTTGACGATCTTGCAAGCGCGAGAAGTCACACTCCGGCAATGTCTACGGTACATCAGCCTGTCACAGACCTCGGCTATCTGGCGGTTACTGATTTTGTCCGGAATTTAATTACTGGCGGCATTCAGACCGGAGACATGCAGCTGCCAACACAAATGGTCTTACGGCAGTCATGCGGCTGCACTGAAACGCATTCTGAAAAAATATTTGATGACTCAAATGAAATGACCATAAGCGAACGGGATGAACTTGATTCAATACTCAACATCATGACAAGAAACATAATAGGATCTTTCGAGGAAAATGAAATCCGGAACGTTCTTGACGAAAGCATTAAAATTTTCGATATCACTGACTTTTCCCTGGCAAAATACGTGGACCATGAGAACTCAATAATTTTCTATGACAAAAACGGACATATCGGCACAAAATTTCCTTCTAAATCGCTTGTAAACGGCGGATTGGACACATTCACCGCTCCTTTCTGTAAATTCCTGCTTCCCTTATTTTACAGAAACGAGGATATCGGTTTCTTTATTTCCGATTCAGGTACTAAGTCACTCTCCGTTCTGGAAGTAATGCGTGATCACCTGTCCGGCGCATTGAAAGGCGCCCGACTTCTTGATGATGCGAAACGCTACACTGAAACTCTTGAAAAAATGGTCGAAGAAAGAACGGGAGAACTGGAAAAGAGATCTGCTGAACTGGAAGTGGCATTGCACAATGTAAAACTGGCCAGTGAAAAACTTGAATGGCTGGCAGTAATTGACGAACTCACGGGTCTGTACAACCGGCGCGGTTTCATGACAATTGCAAAACAGAACATTGAATTAATAAACCGCAACAAATCAAACGTGCTGCTTGTTTTCCTTGATCTTGACGGACTGAAACATATTAATGACAATTTCGGACATGCCAGCGGAGATATTGCAATCAAGGCTCTCGGAGAAATTCTGGTAAAGTCATTCAGGAAATCCGATGTCATTGCAAGACTCGGCGGTGACGAATTCACCGTACTGGCAATTAACTGCAATTTCACGCAATACAATCAGATCATTGAAAGGATGAACAGTTACATTACCGAATATAACAGAACAAGCGGTTATGATTTTCACCTCGCTGTCTCCTGCGGAGCCGCTCCCTACAAGGCAAAAGAAAACTGCGTAATCGAAGAGCTCATGGAAGAAGCCGACCGGGAGCTGTATAAAGCAAAGAATATGAAAAAAAAGGGCAATTACGGATATTAGAAAATCAATCCTGCTCCCTGTACAGTTCAAGCATTTCCTGGACTGCGTCATAATCATATCCGTTCATTTCAGCAATCTCGAAATATTCCAGTCCCAGTTCCGTATTTTTTTCAATTTCATCTCCGCTGCAGTACATCACGCCGAGAATGTAGGCGGCTCTTTCGTTTCCTTTGCCTGCAGCCTTCTTATACCATTCAACAGCTTCGTTTATGTCCTTTTCGACATATCTGCCTGTTGCAAAAAATGAACCCATATTCATCATCGCCCTGTCATGCCCTTTTTCTGCAGCTTCCGCATTGTACCTGAACGCGGCTTCAGGATCTTCAGGAATGCCGTTTCCGGTCGAATAATAAACATAAAGTTCGAACATCGCGTCAGTGTTTCCCATTTCAGCGGCTTTTTTGAAAATCTCAACTGCTTCAGGAATGTCAGGATAGCCGCCGAACCCGTCCGCAATCATGTAGCCTTTTAATACCATTGCTTCGGTAAGTCCGTTTTTAATATCTTCATCGAGCAGTGCAAGCGATTCCGCTTTTTCAGAATCTGAAAGTTCATACCGTCTTTTAAACCAGCGGAACTGCGCAAGGGTGAAGTCTGCTCCGGGAATTCCAAGCTCCATCATTTTCATGTAGCATTCGTCAGCTTTCTGACAGTCAGCCTCTCCTACCGGAGGATAGGCATACCATTCAGCAAGACCTTCAAAAGCTTCATTTTTACCGCAGCGGATCAGTTTTTCATAGGCTGCGGGAATTTTATATGCTTCATCAATATCCATAATTCCTATCATGAGATCACCGCGAAGAATTTTATTATTTGTACTGCTGATCCAGTATTCAAGCTCTTCGGCTGTCTCTGCATTTTCAGGCGCTTCAAGAATTTCATCGATATTCATGATCATTTCCTCCGGTAACATTTTCAACTGATATGAAATAATTATATATATTTAAATAAGTCAATAAATTTTTGAATCAGCTGAAACGCCCGCGGTAATCCCGTCATGGTTCCGGCAGCATCCTCCGGACAGATCAGGACAAAGCGGTCACTCTGTCTGTGCGCATTACGAGAGAAAGCACGACTGTAATTGCACCTATTGCTATCAGTGCGGAACTCAGTGAAATGTCACTTAAAAATACAAATGGGTGAAAATACAAAGAAGAGAAAATTCGGATAAAAACAAAAATTTTGACAAAAGGCCGTGTTTTAGACAATATTTAGAAAATTACGCAAATAGACGAAAACATAAATTATATTGGTAACATTTATTTCCATATCAGGTGATTCTCCCAGTCTTTTGAAAACCCCATAACATTAAGCGGTATCATATTATTTTCATCTATCAATTTTATCAGTCGATTTTTCCAATTTGACTGGGGAGCAATAATATCCAGAAGATATTTCAAGATTGATAAAACAGAAAATATTTTATCATTATTTATTGTAAATGGTGTATGCCAGTCCGAATTCTTTTTAGGAATAATTGAACTAACTCCAAGAGTTCTATTATAAATACGTCCATGATGAGCGCAGATATTCCTGACAACCTGAATTGTATGGATCCATGAAGTTAAAACTTTGGGGGATATATTATATTTTTTTGAAATTTGCTGTTTTATTGAGAGCGGGATTCCTTTATAAACTGTATGAACTGTACCAAGTGAGAAAACTTCAGCTGCCATCCAAAGAGGCAGGAATTTGTGTTGATCACCATATTTTTTAAAAAAATGCTTAACAAATACTTCTTTTGAACGCATTGTTTCGTTTTGAATATTTTCAATAAGTTTAGTATATTCATCATTTGAAAGAAAAGGAAAATTTATTACATCAAGATAACCAAAAGCACCATGAGTATGAGAAAGAATGTATGTGATATCAGTCTTTAAAGCAATTTCAAAACGTTCAATTACATCAATAATCAAAAGACGAAGCTGGCGATCAAAACAGTAATTTTGCCAAACCATATCAAGAGTTGTACCTGCCTTAAATGAATCATCAGGAAGTTTAAAAGGATGAAGATAACCGGATAAACGATAATAATTAACTGATTTTAATCTGGCAACAAGTACATCTTTGTCAGCAATTAAACCGCGATCAATCAATAAATCCGCCTGTTTTTCAAAGGAAAGAGGTGGTTTAGTATATTTCATTTAACCTCCAAAAACGACAAAACCCGGCAGATTTGCGCATTGTTAAGAGGCGTGCCGGGTGTACTGAATATAATATCGCCAAAAGATGCACTTATGTCAAGTAGATTAAAAATAATTTTACTATTAATCAGAATTAGCCCTCGTGGAAATAGAAAGGAACCGCAACCGCTCCGAAAAACATCAGATTTTTGCAGAAACTGAACAGATACAGTACAGCCAAATCTTTTTTCAACCTCATAACCGTCACTCCATGCCGGACCCTCCTGACTTATTACGATTTTAAAAAAAAGTGCAGAATAATCATTCCAGCACTGACAATATTTCATGCAGCCAATAACATAAAATAAACCCGCCCGCGGTATTCACGTCATGGTTCCGGCAGCATCCTCCGGACAGGTCAGGACGAAGCGGTCACTCTGTCTGTGCGCATTACGAGAGAAAGCACGACCGTAATTGCACCGATTGCAATCAGTGCGGAACTCAGTGAGATGTCACTGAGTATTCCGATCAGCATGTAAAGGGATGCGGTTACGATTCTTTCCATCATGGAGACGCCTGAAAGTACGGTTGCACGGTTTGAACTTTCAATATATTCATTCATGACTGCTGTAAGTATGGGAGCTCTCAGCATTTTAAGATTTGTAATGATGAAAATTGCGGCAAACGCCATGGGCAGCCCGGGGATGAATCCGGCTGCAAGATATGCCGCGCCGGGAACGATGGAAGTGAAAAAAATTATATTCTTCATTTTAAAATGTTTCTTCAGCAGCGGTGTCAGCATCAGAAGAATCATTGAACTTGCGTTAAATCCGGATGAAACAAAACCCATTCCGGAAACCGGAAATTTATTTTCAACAAGAAGAGCCTGGTAGAACCAGAACATGAAAAAGGTCAGTGAGGAAATGAAGGCATAGTTCAGACTGAAAACTCTCAGTGTTTTATTTCTGAAGATGTAGAGAAATCCGTTTACGCCCTGTTTCAGCGGACTGACTGAATGGTTTTGCGTAAAATTTTCCTTTACAAAAAGAATTATGAAACCGGAAAGAATGATCGCAACTCCCGTGGCGGTAAAGACCATTCCAAGTGCAGTTCTGTAACTGACGATGCCGCTGCCCGCGAACATTGAGCCTGCAGGAAATGACAGAAGCATTCCTGCCGCGGAGAAAGATTCATAGCGGGACATTACGACATCGGCCTCTTTCTCCCTGCCGCCGCCTTTCAGAATGTCGAATATGAGAGCCTTGTCGGCGCCGCTTAACATTGTCATTCCGCAGGCGCATGTAATTTCCAGAATTACAAGTACCGGATATGATGTGAATATTCCGAAAAAGAAAAATGACAGGCCGAAAATCAGAGAGCCGTAAAACAGCGAGATTTTCCTTCCGAATTTATCGGCAATGACGCCGGTAGGAATTTCAAAAACGATCATGCTTACCGCAAAAACGGTTTCAAGCATGAACATGCGCGTATAGTTCAGTCCTATTCTGTGGAAATAGAAAGGAACCGCAACCGCTCCGAAAAACATCAGATTTTT
>JAFGJZ010000081.1 GCA_016928815.1 Spirochaetota bacterium | reverse complement strand
TGTTGATAAACCGCCGTGTACCGGACGGTATGCACGGTGGTGTGAGAGGTCGACTGACAAACTAACTGTCAGTCTCCTACTCGATTTGTAAGATTATAAAAATCTTAATGAAATTTAATCTACATGATTATATTAAAGCTCATATTTACCGCAAAAAATAAAGTACTTGAAATAACCGGCAGTTATATTATTAATTAAAAAAATTTCAATTTTACGGTTATCTCAATGAATAATTTATATGATTTTTTTACTGAGACTTGTTTAAAGTATAAAGATGAAATTCTCTTCGACAATGTAATTACCTATCATGACGCTTATGAGCTGTCCCTGAAACGGGCCGCTTTTCTCAGAAAAGAAGGTTTTAAAAAAGGTGATGTAATCGGAATTCTTGCGGAAAATTCCGCAGAATGGTGCATTACTTACATGGCGTTGACTATTTGCGGTATTATTGCATTGCCGATTGATCCGAATCTGACGCCGGACAGTTATAACAGCATGATCAGGTCGTCCGGAATGAAAGCTGTATTTATATCAGAAATCTACAGAAATCATATTAAAAAAGCCAGGAAATATGTAATTGATTTTGATAAAAATATAATTAAAAATATTTCCACGTTTAAACCTGCCGCTGTAAAAGAAGATCATATTGCAGCCCTGATTTTTACATCCGGTACAACAGGGAAACCGAAAATAGTGCCGCTTACGCATAAAAATGTTTTTAAGACTTCCATTGCAATCTCAGATTTTCTTGATATTAATAAAACTGATAATTTTTTAAATATTCTTCCTTTGTTCCATGCTTATGCATTTGTCGCGAATTTTACAGGTCCATTTGCCAGAGGCGCCTCGTTTTATTTTCTGCGCTCTCTAAAAGGACCTGATATTGTTAAAACACTTGCAGAAAATGAATTTACCATTTTCCCCGCAGCTCCCCAGTTATGGGAACTTTTCATGGACAGCATAATAAATAAGGCAAAAGCGCAGTCTGCTGTAAAATACAGAATTTTGATGTTTTTTCTGAAGACAGCTCCGTTTTTTAAAGCTGTCGGACTTGGTATTCTGCCGGCGCTTGTTTTCAAACCTGTAAGAAAAGTTTTCGGCATGAAAATAAAATATCTGGTAAGCGGAGGGGCTCCTTTAAAAAAGAAATATTTCAATTACTATAGGAATATGGGAATTAAAATTCTCGAAGGATACGGTCTTTCGGAAACTACGGGACCTGTTTCCATTACGCATTGGAGTGATTCAGTAGCCGGATGTGTCGGGCCTCCTACTCAGGGCAACTATGTTCAGATACGCAATGTCAACGCCGACGGAATAGGTGAAATCTGGCTGAAAGGTGACTCGGTAATGCCGGGATATTATAAAAATCCATCGGCAAACAGTGAAGTTTTTGATGATGACAAATGGTTTAATACGGGTGATCTCGGGCGTGTTGATAAAAGGAATTATATTTATGTAACCGGCCGTAATAAAAATGTCATCGTACTTGATTCAGGAAAAAACGTATATCCGGAGGAACTTGAGGCATATTATAAACAGTCGCCGCTGATTTCTGAAATCTGTATTTTCGGCAGAAAAGCTGCCGACCGGGAAATCATACATGCGGTAATAGTTCCTTTCAGAAAAACAAAAGAAAGCTATGCTGAGATCAGACAGGAAATTATCAGGCTGAATAAAGGACTGCCGTCATATAAAATTATTTTCGGGTTTTCACTGTCTTTCGACCCGCTGCCTGTTAATTCAACAAGGAAGGTTCTTGTCCATGAAGTCAGGCGACTCTATGAGAAAGGTGTTTTTCAGAATGATTCCGATGACAATTATTCCAACAGAAATGAATTAATTCCACAGACAGCTCAGGAGGAGGAAATTTACCGTCTGCTGCTAAAGCGGTTTAAAAAATCAGTATTATTCAGCAATGATACTTTTCAGGACTATGGAGTGGACTCCCTCGGACTGATTGATCTTGTTTCCTTTATTGAGGAAAAAATGGGAGTCTCAATAAACATTTCAGATGTTAAAAAACTTGATACGCTTGAAGAGTTTGTAAGATATGCGGCTGCATGCAGACCCGGAGAGGGGTTAAGTATTGAAGACCGTATTTTAAGGGGAAATGAGATTAAAAGATATGTTACGCATCAGAGTTTTCTGACCGAAATGGTTTTATTTTTCATTAAGCGTATTGCCTTGAAATACTGGAACCTCACTTTTGAAGGTATTGAGAATATTAATGAAGAAAATTTCATTCTGGCAGTTAATCATCAGTCCAATCTGGATTACCCGCTGCTGAATTCCATAATTCCCGTGAAATTCAGACGTTCAATGTTTGTAATAGGTAAGAAGGAGCTTTCTTTTTTAAGATTCATTCTACCCGGATCCAATGCCGTATTTGTTGACCGTTCCGGTGATGTTGTTCCTTCACTCAAGGCCGGTGCAGATATTCTTCGTCAGAAAAAGTCATTATGTATTTTTCCCGAGGGTACCAGAAGTATTGACGGAGAAATCGGATCTTTCAAATCAGGTGTTTCATATCTTTCAAAAAACCTTAATGTAAAAATAATACCTGTTATTATTGACGGAACAATAAGAATTCTTCCGAGAGACTCTTTTTTCCCCGATCTGTCAGGGAAAAACTCCGTAAGGATTGCAGTTCTGCCGGCTGTTGATCCCGGGAAATTTAAAACCCCGGATATGTTATCCAGATCACTTGAGAAAGTAATGAAGGATAAACTTTCTGAAATGAGGTCAAAGTGAGTACATTAGTGGTATTTTCATCCAGGCATGGGGCAGCGAAATATGCTGCCGAGAGAATTGCCGGAAAACTTACAGGTGATTTCATCATTGCTGATCTTGACAGAAAAAAAAATATCAGTCCTGAAGACTTTGAAACCATTATTGTCGGAGGCTCCGTTTATGCAGGCAGAATCCGTTCATCTGTTTCAGCGTTTGTAAAAAAACATGAGCAGATTCTCCTTTCAAGAAAAACAGGACTGTTTATTGTGTGTATGTCTCCGCCTGAAAAGGTACAGCATTATTTTAATGATTTTTTCGGAAAACCGCTTTCTGAGCAGTGCAGTGTGAAAAGCATTTTCGGCGGAAAGTATGATTTTCAAAAAATGAATTTTTTTGAGAAACTGATCATAAAAAAAATATCAGGATTTAATAAAACGGTTTCAACAATTGATGAGGAGTTGATTTCTGAATTTGTAAAAAAATTATTATAACGGAGAAAACAGATGGCAGATGCAAAGACGGTAAAAATGTTGGATGAGAAACTTATTGAAATGAAAGTTCTTGATCCGCAGTATAAAAACGAATACACCAAGGTTCATAAAAAACTGAATACCGTAATCAAGAAAACGGGAGCAATTCTCAGCAATGAAATTTTCAAACAGGGAGAGAATGAACTTAGGGAATGGCTGATGCTTCTGTATAAAAAAGGCGCTTCTCAGGAGAAACTTACAGCATATTTAAGATGCGGCCTTGCACATCTTTCTTTTGATTTTATTGAATCCAGTTATAAAAAAATAGAAACCTCCGATCTCATTACACGCGCTCTTCAGTCGTTTAAAAAGAGAAATTACAATAAAACATTCTTTAAAGCTGCACCTCTGAAACTGAACGGAAAGACAACTAAAAATGTTAAAAAAGTCAAAGCTGTTAAGAAAACGAAAAGTATCAAGCAGGTGAAAAAATCCAAACCTAAAATAAAAATTCCGGCAAAGAAAAAACCTGTTTCCAAAAAAGCTGTTATTAAAAAAACAGGCGGTAAAAAGTCCGCACCTAAAAAAACAACCGCTAAAAAATCAGTTTCAAAAAAAGCTAAACCGGTTAAGAAAAAAGTTTCAGGAAAGAAAAAATAACATATGAATAAAATTGAACAGATTGTAAATCAGCTTCTTGAAGCAAGGGATGCATATTATAATTCCGATACTCCTTCTATATCTGATACTGAATTTGACGAACTTGAAGATAGGCTTCGCGAACTGGATTCTGATAATGAATATTTTAAAACAGTCGGTATAAGTGCAGATGATGTTGTTAAGATTGAACATGTACGTCCGATGCTTTCCATGCAGAAAGCAAAAACTGTTCCTGAAATTTTAAAGTGGATCAGGAAGATAGATCCCGGGTTTAAATATAAATACTGTATAGAGCCTAAAATTGACGGATTGTCAGCGGCATGTATGTATAGAAACGGAAAACTTGAATATGTTGCAACTAGAGGTGACGGTCTAAAGGGGCAGGATATTTCACATGTCGCTGAATATATTACTGATATACCAGCCGTAATCAGTTTTTCATCAGGTGAAGTTGAAGTCAGGGGTGAACTGTATCTTCCGAAAGACACCTTATATGATACCGGAGGAAGACCGTTAAGAAATAACTGTGTCGGTCTTATTAACAGAAAGGAAAACCGTGAAGACCTCCGTCATGTCAGATTTGCATCCTATCAGATTACCGGTGATGCTGATATTGAAACCGAAAGTGAAAAGGTGGAAGTTCTTAAGAAAAACGGTTTTAACAGCATTGAGATTTTTCTGCCGCACACACTGGAAGACTTTCAGAAATATTTCGATCTGTATCTTGAAAGCAAAAGAAAGCAATGGCTGTATGAAACTGACGGTCTGATAATTACAGTTGATGAATGCAGGAATTTTGAAGATATTGACAGCAGGTGGGTAGTTGATCACCATCATCATTATGCAATTGCTCTTAAACCTCCGGTTGAATCCTATGAAACTTCTTTGAAAGGTATTTTCTGGCAGGTCAGCAGACAGGGAAATATTATACCCGTGGCTAATTTTGAACCTGTGTATATCGGCGGCGCCAGAATTGAACGGGCTACTTTGAATAACTACGATAATGTTCTTAAATTGGATCTTCATGAGGGTGACATTCTTTTAATTGAGCGTGCGAATGACGTCATTCCTTATATCAGGGAAAATATTTCATCAAAATCAAGGGAGCCGGAAAATTCCGGAAACAGATTTATTCTTGAAAAATGCCCGTCCTGCGGGGGGACTCTTTTTGAAAACGGAGTTCATCTTCAGTGCAGGAATGAGAATTGTAATGAAATAAAAATTCAGAAAATTCTTTACTGGGTAAAGGAATCCGGTATGGAGACGGTTGCTGAGGCAACAGTCCGGACTCTGTTTGAAAAAGGTAAAATTGCTTCGATCAGTGATTTATACAGACTTGAAAAAAAGGATTTTGAGGGCATTGAAGGATTCGGAGAAAAGAAAACCGTAAAAATCTTAAGTGAAATAGAATCATCAAGAAATACGTCCGCATTAGATGTTCTTTCACGTTTAGGAATTCCGCTGGTTCAGAAAAAAGCATTAAAAAAGCTGGGAATTAATTCAATAGAGCAATTCATGAATTTTAATGATTCATCTTATGTAATCGGAAGGAACATAATTGAATGGAAAAATGACAGATCCAATATTGATTTACTTGATTCATTATTGGCTTTTCTTCGAATATCTGACGATTCCATTACCGCTTCAAAGGGTCTTGTCGGGATGACGGGTAAGGGTCCGAAAGGCAGAAACGAGCTTATTGCTGAAATTGAAAATCTTGGTTATGAATTTACCGGGACTATAACAAAAGATACCGGCATTCTTTTATGTGAAGATGTAAACAGCGGTTCGGCAAAATTAAAAAAAGCGGAGAAAATCGGTGTGAAAATTATGAGCTATGATGATTTTTTTAAATAATTTCTACAGAAACCGGTATCCGAGTTCCACAGATATTCCGGAATTTGAGAGTTCGGTGTATTGCCATGAGAGGCTGTATTCTATCCGGTTTAGTCTCATAAGAAGATAGAATTTCCAGAATAAACGATTATTACTTTCATAATTATCTTCATCGGAATTAAAATTATTTCTGTCTTTAAGGTCAGGGATTCCAATTCCTGATAGAATTCCAAATTTTGTTGCAGCTGTTTTTGAATAGAAAAAAGTATAGGATATTTCTGTTCCATATGTTCCTGAATAAGGACTATTGCTCATGTTTATTATGTCTGAATTGCTTTTTTCAGCCCTTTTTCTGAATGATGCATATTCACCCTGTTCATATGAAGCTGTTGTCTGTAATCCGATTTGAAAAAGATGTCTTCTGGTATTCGTTTGTAGACCAATATTAATATTTGCCTGAAGGGTTCCTCCGTAAAATTCGAAAGGATCCCGAACCGGTTCGGCATACATTCCTTCTTCAGTATCAAGATGCTTTCCGGTTTCTTCATCATGTTCTTCATGATCATAAAGTCGGTTTTCACCATACCAGCCGCCTGCCGAAAAGGAAGTGTATATCATTAATTGGCTTAAAATCTGATAAGAACTGTTGATACTTAATGTTCCTTGAATGAAATTGGTATAATCTTCATAAAAAATACTTTCCATATTGCATCCTTTCAGTGATACCCATAATTCATGTTCGGATTTTTCTCCGGGAAATACGGGCGCGGGATTAACGGATTCATATGTAAAAGGTCCTGAGCTTAGGAAAGCAACGCATGATGTAAAAAACGCGGTTGCTGAAAATAGCAGAAAATATGACCAAATTTTTTTATTCAATATAATCTCAATTTATTAAATTCAAATTCAATGTATAAAATGAATTTAACATATTATTGTCAAGGTATAATTAAATTGAATAAATTAAAAATGTTAAATTTTTATTATTTTGATGATTGTCAAAGAAAACTGCTTTTATTTCATTTTATGAATTTCACGCAGATATTTTTTCCCGGATTTTATTCCATCCTGAAATCCTTTCATTAAGGATTCCATATCCTGTGAAAGGCGGTTAACCTTGAAGTCTTCAGGCGGATAAATCATTCTTAAGTCCGGATGGTTGGTTTCAAGATCATCCAGAAAATTATTGTATCTGACGAAACGCTTATCCAGAAGATTCAGAAGACCTTTGTATTTCGGATCTTTATAGTAATTTTCATAAATTGAACTGATCCAGAAGCTTTCCGATTTTTTACGGTAATTTTTCTGTCTTGTAAGTATAATGGTTATGTCCTTGTCCTTATATCCCAGAGACTTCACATAATCATATGGAAGAGGATCAAGAAGTGCCCCATCGAGAAGGTTATGATTCTGATAATTTACAAAACCTCTGTACAGATACGGTAATGCGGCTGTTGCAGTAAGAATTTTTTTAAGGTCATCCTTTTTTGAATTGAAATATAATGTTTCAGGATCTCCATTGTCCGGAATGTTTGTTCCTGTTATTATTACCGGAACGCTTTTACGGAGTTTTTTCTGATCAATGGGGTCATCGCCTTCCAGAACGTCCTTGATAAGCCAGTCCAGGTTCATGATATGTTTATCTTTTTTAAGGATATGCTTGAAGTTTATAAAAGTATCGCTTATAAGTTTTGTAAAAAAAATGTCTCTTGCGATGTAAATCTGATTTGCCGCATAGGCGGTTCCTGTAAGAGCGCCTGCAGAAGAACCGGCAATTATTTTCCATGGAAAGTATTTCCGGTCCTCAAACGCCTGTAATACACCGACAATGAAAATCCCCCGCATTCCCCCGCCTTCAATTATCAGGGCTTTCCGGCGTTCTCCACGGTTTATCCGTAAAAAATCAAACATAGTTATTCATACCTTCCGCATATAGAATATATTTGCCTCAATATTAAATCAAGTAAAATAATATGACAAAACAAGGCTTTACTTTTCGGATTGCTTATATGATTATTGTGTTTAACAGATGATGAAGGAAAAGGTATTTCGTATATGAATTTTAATGTTTTACCGTTTTTTGAACATGGTCAGTATTTCAAATTTCTTATATTTATTCTTACTTTCCTGCTGCCGCCGGTTATTCTCCTGTCGCTGATTGCAGTTATTAAAAGCAGAGTCCTGATTATGAGATTAACTTTCTGTTTTATACTGACATGCTCCGTAATTTTATTCTGGGCAAGATTCTGCGAACCGTATTTGATAAAGATTCAAAGAAGCAACTTAGATATCGGAATAGATGTTAAAATTGCACTTATTTCAGATTTACATCTGGGGTTATTTAAAAATGAAAGATTTCTTTGTCAGATAGTCGATAGGATTAATGAAGAAGAAATTGATATGGTCCTGATAGCCGGTGATTTGACATACTGGCCGGAGAAATACGGTATTGATGATCTTTTTTTGCCTTTTGAAAATTTCAGAATTCCTGTATATGCTGTTCTTGGAAATCATGATGTAAAAAAACCGGGTCCTGAAATACGAACGGAAATGGAAGCTGCTTTGAAAAAATATAATGTGCATCTTTTAAATAATAATCTGATTGAATTTGAAAATTTTACATTGGCCGGACTGGGATCGAAATGGAATGGTGAGGATGACGTAAGTATACTAAATTCAATTTCCGGCAGAAAAAAAATTATAGTATTAACGCATAATCCCGACACTGCTTTTAAGTACCGTAAACGTATGCCGGATATAACTTTATGCGGCCATTTGCACGGAGGACAAATCAGAATTCCTTTTCTGTATAAAAAGGTAATGCCTTCAAAATACGGTTTTGATACGGGTATGAATATAAAAAATAATTCTAAGATATATATTTCCGCAGGAACTGGAGAAGTGGGTCTGCCGATGCGGTTTTTAAATCCGCCTGTGATAGATATTCTTAACTGTACTTCTCAATGATAATATTTTATGTTTTAGGATAGTAAATACTAAATGACTTGAAATTATTAAATAATTATATTAAAATTTGTAATTATGATTGGAAACATAAAAATAGCGGAAAAAATAAGAACTCTTGGTGCTATGGAAGTTTTCAGTATTGCCAGCGGTGCAATGATAAGTTCAGGTCTTTTTGTATTACCTGCTGTTGTTTTCAGAATATCCGGCCCTGCAATAATAATCGGATATTTTTTAGCATCTTTATTAATGCTGCCCGCTCTTTTTTCTAAAATTGAGCTCGCGACAGCAATGCCTAAAAGCGGGGGAACATATTTTTTTATTTATAGAAGCTGCGGTTCCTTTTTCGGAACTTTTGCAGGATTTGCATCCTGGTTTTCTGTCAGTTTAAAAAGTGCGTTTGCCTTGTTGGGTATTGGTGTATTTCTATCTTCAGTTACTCCGTTTATAGGTGAAGATCAGAGTAAATATGTCGCAATTATTCTCGCAGTGTTTTTCACAACACTAAACAGTGTGAGTGTTGAAAAAAGCGGTAAATTCCAGGTTTATCTTGTTATTTATCTTTTACTGGCCATAATATTTTTTTTTATTTTCGGAATTGAACATGTTGATGTGCATAAATACAGCCCTTTCATGAAAGGGGGTCTTTCAGACCTGTTAAAGGTAACCGGTATGGTTTTTATTTCTTACGGCGGATTAACAAAAGTCGCGGCAATTGCAGAGGAAATAAAAGATCCTGTAAATACTATTAAAAAAAGCATGTTTTCCGCATTCATTATTGTTTCTCTTTTATACATAACTACAATTTTCATACTTGTTGGAGTTTTAACAGAAAGTGAAATAATTAGTACATATGCTCCTATTTCTGTAGCCGCAGGAAAATTCTCCGGGAAAACCGGTTTTTATATTTTATCGGCCGCTGCGATAACAGCATTTATAACCACAGCACATGCAGGCATTCTGGCCGCATCAAGAAACCCTCTGGCTATGGCAAAGGATAACTTAATTCCTTCAATTTTATCAAAAATTAATATGAAGTTCAATACACCTGCCAATGCAATTTTTCTTACGTTTGTTTTTATTACATCAAGCATTCTTTTTTTCGATCTTGAACATCTGGTTAAGGCTGCTTCAACAATGATGCTGATTCTTTTTACTTTAGTTAATTTATCTGTAATTATAATGCGTGAGAGCAGGATTTCCTCTTATAAACCGACATTCAAGTCTCCTTTTTATCCATACATACAGATTACCGGAATTATTTTATATATTTTACTAATTATTAATATGGGATTTTATAATTTAATTACTACAGCTGTATTTACAGCCGGCTGTATTCTATGGTACTTTATTTATTCAAAAAGAAGAGAGCATAAAAATTCCGCATTAATACATATTGTTGAAAGAATTACATCAAAAGAGATTAAAACCTCAACACTTCCGGATGAATTAAGATCAATTCTTTTTGAAAGAGACAGTATAGTTGAAGACAGGTTTGATAAAATTATTTATGAAACAGAAATAATTGATATTACAAGTGAAATTGACAGTAGTAAATTATTTAAAATATTGGCGAAAAAATTTTCTGAACAGTTTAATGAGGATGAAAAAGAGCTTTTAAAACTGTTTCAGGAAAGAGAAAACGAATCAACGACAGTTCTTTCAAAAGGGCTTGCAATTCCGCATATAATTGTACCTGGTGAAAATTCATTCGGAATACTGGTTGTAAGATCTAAATTAGGAATAAAATTTCCCGGAAATTCTGATCCGGTTAAGATTGTTTTTGCATTGGCAGGATCAAAAGATGAAAGAACATTTCATCTTCAGTCGCTTATGTCTATCGCCCAGATTATAAAAAATAAAAATTTTATAGAAAACTGGATGAAAGCTAATAATACAAGATCCCTGAAGAATTTAATCCTTCTTGCCGAAAGAGTAAGAACTGATAAAATATAGTTTATTTCTAACTTCTCATTTTAACATCTGCTTTGATGTTTCAAGGTTATAGAGTTTATAAATATTGGAAAGACTTTTTTCAACAGTTGAAATTAATTCCCTGTCTATTGATCTTTTCGATACATATTTATTTACCTCAGTAAATTCTCTCTTCAGCATACGTCCGATATCATCCATGGCTCTTGCATAGGCTGCCGCGTCTTTTGACAGAGGTTTTGCTGTTTCAGCAACGGCATTTTCAAGCTCAGCTGTCATCTTGGCCCGTTTTTTTTCTTCATCCTTTATTTTTGCAATAATGGATTCGGCATCATTTATAAATGTCATTGAATACTTTAATTCCTTAAAAGAAAAATAGTATCCGCGCAGGTCAAATGCCGAGTCAGGAAGTGAATCACATTTGTAGATTTTCTGAAGAGTAGAGGCGGTTCCGGAATTTGTAATCAGAATGCCCGGAAGGTTCGCGGATTTTGATCTTTCATGTTCAATGGAAGATATATAGATGATTTCCTGATTAACAACATAAGTTTTTGTGTTTTTCAGATAATAAAATATTTCGAATTTTTTATCAACATCCGCATTTGAATTAAACAGTTTAATTTTTTTTGAAATTTCAAGCATTGCATTGGCCGAATTCGGATAATTTGAATAATAGGAAATAATCCGTCCGCCTGTGAGGCATGATATTGTTCCCGAGTTTTCAGTTATTATTTCAGCAACCGTATCATAGATTTTTTTATACGTAATTGACAGGTCTGTTGATTTGTAAATACTAAGAATTTTTGAATAATTGCTGATTTCAATAATTAGAACATTTACACTTTTTTCTGAAAATGTTTCTTCAAGTTTGTGCTTGTTGGCTTCTGTGATTTCCTTGCTTTTCCCGAATGAATAGTCATAATCATATCCTTCGAATTTCTTAAAAAGATTAATTGAAAAATGATCAATTTCCTTCATGTCAATGGCATCCAGATTATACAGAAGCGGAATTATATCGGATGAAATGGCATAATCCTCTTTGAGGAGAAAAAGCAGAAAAAAAGCTATTTCAATATTGATGAATCCTCCGAGAAGAGTGAGAATATCTCTCTGAATTTTCCGGTTTTTAATTACCATCATGTCCTGTAAGGTTGTAAGCGCATCCTTATTGCCTAACTGAAGCAGAATTGAGCAGGAATACATGCGGACTTTGATGCCCGGATCACGCAGATAACCTTTTAAGATTTCAATTACGGACCTCGTGTTTAATTCCGGATTGCCCTGTACTATGAAATCAAATGCCTGGACAATACCTTCTTTTAGAAAATTATTTTCTGTATTTGTAAAAATATCATTTAAATATTTAATATCCTCTTCGTATGCAGTTTTGCCGACCATTTGAGCTGCTGATTTTTTAATCTCATCCCTTTTGCTGTTTTCGATTATCTTTTTTGCAATCTGGTTGGCTCCTTTGTTGTGCTTGATATCACGGCTTATTAAAATATTAATCAGTTTTTCAATAACCGGATTATCCGTCAGCCCGTTGGCATTCAGATAATCAAGCATGATATTTATTGAACGGTGTTCAACAAAAAGCGCGAGCAGGTTCACAGCCCATGACTGTTCTGTGATGTCTCCTGATATCAGTAAGATTTCAAGTTCACTCAGCATGTACGGGTAATTAAGTACGGATAAGGTATATGTTACAGCATTGAAGATGTCCTCATCACGGTATTTTTTTACATAATTAAATATCTTAACCAGATTGGTTGATGCTTCATCAATTTTTAATTTGGCGATGATACTGCACAAACGCAGAATTCTCGAACGCATGTATCTTTTTTCAAAATCGATATCTATAAGTCTGGTTACCGCAATTTCCCTGGCTTTCGGATCCGATTCATAAAGAATTTCAATGAGACACTGGAGCTGATCATGGTCTTCATCAGTGTAAAATATTTTTTCTGAAATTTCAAAGATCAGATTTTTAAGATCAAGTTCATTATTCTGAAGGTTTGTAACGATTTTTCTTTTCAGTTCGGGAGAAAATTTATTCAAAATAAATTTCCTTATTTTCCTGAAATTTTCAGGGTAATCCTGCTCCATGATTTCAGGGATCATGAAATTTTTCCGGTATGATTCAAAATACGTGTCCATCATAACAATGCAGTAGTTATAGATCTTGTCTCTCATCATGACACTTGATCTGGTTTCCCGGAAATTATCAAAGTACCTGTGAAAAATTTCAACAATCAGACGGTCATCGTTTGAGGTTACGGATGGAAGTGCAATCAGGCTGCGGAAAAGTTTATCAGGATTCCGTATTTTTTTGATGTTCGACAGCAGAAGATACAGTGTCATGTCTATAAGTTCCGTGTTGTCCGAGGTCAGTGCCTTCATTGTATAAATGATAAATTCCCTGTGCCCGCAGGAAAGCATTGCAAGTATAAAAGCCGTTTTTGCTTCATTGGAATATGAGTCATACTGGATTGACATTTTGCCGAGCATAACTCTGATATCCAGCAGAATTCTGTCTTCTTCTCCGGGGAGAACGGTGAAGGTTTCATCTGATATCTTCTCTTCATATTTCTTCATTTCCTTGTCAGCGATTATACTCAGTGTTCTATAGACTGAATAACTGATTGAATTGTTATTTTCAGCTATCAGGGATTCAAAAAAATTCATATCAGAAGTGAATGTCAGGGCTTCAACAGAAGCGCATCTTATTTTTTCAAAATTTTCAGTATTAAGCGCTGTATTTTTTAGATAACTTTCAATACTGCTGTCAGTGGATGAGGTAATTCCAAGCACATAAATTGCCTTTTCGAGTACCGTGATGCTTTCAGTATCAGCAATTCTATTTTCTATGAAATTTTTTAGTTTGCTGCCAATGCCGGAGTTTCCGTATTTTTCAAAATGTTCCAAAATAATGAAAATTTCTTCTGTTTGAAGTGACGGGTTTTCAAGAAGCTGTAATAATGCAGTTGTTACTTCGGGATAATTAAAATCTTTAACTGCGTTTAGTGCATTCAGTCTTATAAAGCCTTCTTTCATGCAGTCATTCAGAAGAATTTTCATACCGCTTTCACTTTTTAATATGGACAGTATCTTAAAAAAAGCAATTCTTTCATATGTATTGAGAGTTGCATGTTTACTTATTTCAAGTTTCAGACTCTGTAAAAAATCTTTTTCCATATCACATCCTGTAAATGCTGAAAAGAGCAATCATATGGAATTGCAATTTGCACTTTCAGCAGGTTTCCGGTATTATGTATCTGTATTTACGGCACTTTATCCGGAATACAGATATTTTATTCAATACATTAGTTTGAAAAATTTTCAATGAATTTTTAAATATCAGTTAAAATTAAGTAATAATTGTGAAATTAGCGGAATTTTGTGAATTTTTTATTCAAATTATAACAGTTTTTACTATAATCAGTTAAAAATTATTTGACTGTTTCTGTCTTAAAGTATTATATTTTTTTATGCATTGTTTTCAAATGTACGATTTAAGGAGATGAGAATGAAGAAATTTATTTTAATTATGAGTATACTTTTTCTGACGGTTTTTACCGTTTCCTGCGGCGGAGGTTCACAGGTCAAAAAAGGCGGAAAATCAGTTGATCCAATGTTCGGGGAAGATACGGGAATTGCAAAAATTTATGATGATGATATTGCTTTGGCGAGAGACAGGGCGATAGATGATGCCATGAACAAACTGGTTAAGCAGAAACTGGGACAAACTGTTTCAGGAAGATCTGTTGTTGAGGATTTCGCGTTGATTGAATCGATTGTTGAAACCAGATCTACCGGAATGGTAAAAAATTACAAGGTTATAAAAGAGGAAGCGAAAGACGGGCATTACTGGGTAACAATTTCCGGAACGGTTTATCCTCAGGCTGTAAATGATACAATCCGTGCGACACTTGAGAATTACGGCCGTCCACGATTTATGGTTCTTGTGAAAGAAACATTTGAAGGAAAAGTAAACATGCCGGGTCTTACCGTTACTGAACTTACCATGATGAATATCATGAGCAAAGCTGGATTTGAATTTGTTGATGCGGCAATGACTCAGGAACTGCTTAGAAAAGAAAGAGCGAAAATGACAAAAGCAATGTCAGGTCAGGTATCATCGGATGTTCAGAGCCTTTTACTGGATGATGCCGGTGCTGAAGTTATTATCATCGGAGAATCAAAGACTACAGACCAGTCGGCTGCACTTGCTAAATATAATACAAACATGCAGTCAAAATCAGCCATAATTAACCTAAAGGCGATTGATGTCTATACAGGAAGAATTCTTGCAACAGTTTCTGCAGATGCACCTGCAGCCCATATAAACGCGGATACAGCTTCAAAGCAGGCAATTCAGAAATGTCTTGAAAGAGCAGCTGTTCTCGGAAAAAATGATGATGCTGGCAAATTTCAGTCAGGAGCCTTTATCAATGAAATTTCAAAGAAATTTCTCGAAGCTGCGACAAGAAGGATAATTACAATAAATGTTGCCGGTCTTGATAACAAGGATTTATCAAAATTCAGAGAAGTTCTTGAAAACAGGGTTCGCGGTATAAGTAAAGTATATCTTCGCGGCAGTTCCGGGTCTGTATCCAAACTGGAAGTTCAGTTTGCCGGTAAAACAGAAGACTTATCTGATGAGTTAAACGGCAAGGGTGATTCACTTGGATTCACTATTAATATTACTGAACAGTTCCCTAACAGAATAATGATGACCGTTAAACGAAAATAAAAGACAGATCAGATTAATAAAAAAAGGCTGACCTGAAACAGGCCGGCCTTTTATATTTTTCCACTTAATGGTTTATTACTCGCCGATTTTAAAATCCAGATTTGAATATTTTCTGTTAAGAGCTACTGTAACCGGTGTCTGTTTTGAAGCCGGTCCCCACAGCTGACGCGGACCCGGAGAAGCAAATAGATCCTCTTTTGCCCATATGTTTCTTCTTTCTGCAAAATATTTAAATGCTTCGGAATCAGTTTTAGCAAGAGCTTTTTCAATTACCATTTCGTCTTTTCCATGACGGCGTTCGATGTTTAAAAGACCGGTCAGTGGAATTGCAACAGGTTTTCCTCCGCTGTTCAGGTCGCATATGCTGGCCATATATCCTGTTTTGCCGCTTAAAATCAGTGATGCGGCTGTAAGACCCAGGTTAAGACAGTAAGCTGCATCAAAAAGACTTGGTGCGCCGCATCTGCCCTCATATCCGAAAAAGTGGTTCAAGGTTTTAAAAGGCACTTTAGGGTCAGTTGCTTTAATACTTGATTTTACCATATCAATCAGAAGCTGTTCAGTAGGAATAAGGGAAACCTGAAGATTTCCATGTGAATCACGTTCTGCAAGAAGCATGTCTTCAATGTAATCAGGAAGTGTAGCCATAAGCTGAGCGTGCTGTGCTGTCAGCTTTGAATAAATAAATTCACGTTTTTCAACGCCGGAAAGATTATGCATTTCTTTTTCATAAACAGCTATTTTTTCATTAAGTTCTTCTATTAAAGAAGTCATCTCCGGGATAAATTCAATGATACCCTCAGGTACAAGAACTACCCCATGGTTGATTCCTTTATTTGATCTTTCAATAACTACTTTTGCAATACTTTCAACAATTTCTGCAAGTGACATTTTCTTTTCTGAAACTTCTTCAGAAATGAGTGCTACCGCCGGTTTTGTCTGAAGTGCGACTTCAAGGGCAACATGTGAAGCGGAACGTCCCATCAGTTTGACAAAGTGCCAGTATTTTCTTGAAGAAGGTGTATCCTGAAGGATATTACCCACAAGTTCAGAGTAAATTTTAGTCGCAGTATCAAATCCGAATGAAATTGGCAGAAGATCGCCTATCTGGAGATCTCCATCTATTGTTTTAGGCACGCCTATTACCTGAACTCCGCTGCCGTCTTCTTTTATGTCAGATGAAAGATATTCTGCAAGAATGGCGGCATTCGTATTTGAATCATCTCCGCCAATAACTACTATCGCGTCAAGTTTGTGATTAAGGCATGTTTTTTTCACGGAAAGAAACTGTTCTTCAGATTTAATTTTTGTTCTGTCGCTTCCCAGAAAATCGAATCCGCCTGTATTCATGATGCTGTCAATGTCAGCAGCTGTAATTTCAAATAGATCTCCTTCAAGAAGTCCTTTAGGGCCGGCTTTAACTCCCAGTAAAGTATTTTCTTTTCCAAGAATTTTATAGAGTCCGGCAACTACATTATGACCGCCCGGAGCCGGACCTCCTGAAAACAGAACAGCGACTCTTTTTTTGGAAAGCGGATTTTTATTTGTACCGGTTGCCGCCAGTACTTTGTTTCCGGAAGCTTTTACGCAGTTTTTAAAAGATTCATTTACCTGTGCTGTATCTTTAGTGGAAAGAGTTTCTCCTGTTTCGCTGAATTCTACCGGGGAAAGTGATTTCATGTTTCCGAATACTTTGCAGATAGGTACATCAAGTTTGCGGATCTGCTGTTCAAAGATGGAATTATGTTTTTCCATTTTTATCAATGATTCAGTTAGATTGCTCATGTCTTACTCCTGTATTATTTATTTTTGAAGCGGCAGTACCGCTTTTTTTTCATTTTTATCGTTTTTGTGATATTTACGTTTTATGTCAACTATAATATGCCGTTAAAAAGTGAATCTGCGGCTAAACGGACAATATTAACATTCATGAAACGGATTGATCGGCAGGCTGCGTTATTAACCAAATTTCATTTTTTACCGGTAAAATATTTTTATTACCCCGATTTCCTTTTTATTAAAAAATATTTTACGGACCTTTATTGACATTCCTGTAGGATCACGGAAATAAACGGTATAAATAAGCTGTTTAATTTTTCCGTTATCTTTAATGAATCCGTCTATGAATTTTCCATCAGGCTGAAACACAAGTATTGCATATATTCTGGGATAAGGCATTTCATAGAAAATGGCATCCTTTATCAGATCACTTTTATTCTGGCTTATATAGGTAGAGAGATGAAATGAAAGACGGTCTGCAATCACATCAAAGTAATCCTGTGTATTTTTCTGGGGCTGATTTTCTGATGTAACCCGGGAAGAGGAGGCGCATGCAGACAGGGAAATTATTAAAATTAATAATAAAACAATTTTTTTCATTTTTAACTCCTGATATTATTCTTATAAACAAAATAAAAAGTATTTATGAAATTTTCAATTGTATTTTATTAAGAACGGATTAAAAGTAAAGAGTTGATAAAATAATTACTAAAAAAGAATTGTGAAAATGAGATGTAAAAAAGTTAAAAATCAATCTTCCGGAGTTTATATATGAAGTCGTGAAAGTAATATTCAAAAAACTGTATTTCCGATATTGCTTCAGCTTCTTTGATGGCGTTAAAGCTGTTTTTGTTGAAATTATCACCGATAATAACAGCTTTTAAACAATCTTTGTAAGGAAGAAGAACGCTTTTCTCAGAATTGTCATGAAAAATAATCCGGAATTCATCAGCGTCTTCATAATCGGAATCTTTTATGAAAAAATATTTTTTATAATTTTTGAAAATTTCCGCGTCAGATATGTTTTCTTCTGAAGATGTGAAAACGGCTGAAATATCAAATTTCAAATGTGAAAGATATATGTCATTCGTATATCTGACTTTTTTGGCACAAAAAGTATCCGGGCTGCTGAACTGAAGTACGTTTTCAATTAATCTGTTTTTATCAAAAACAAGGCATACTCCGCTATGCTGAGACGCGCAGGCAGCCCACATTCTGGATTTTGAAAACCCGCGGGACATAGCGATATCGTTGTTTTTAATATGCCTGTAATTGAGACAGAAGCAGGCGGTTCTTATTTCATTATTAATAAAATCTGTTATCTTTTTATTCAGGGAAATACAGGAAGGGGAGGGATCTCTGTTTGAATCAAGTATGTAAGATTTTTTTTTGTACTCAAAGGGATCACGGACATTTTTATATGCGTTGAAAAGAAAATTCCGGTTTTTAAGAATTTTATTAATGAAAGTATCTGCATCAGTGTAATGAAAGAGATAATTGTCATCGAATGAAAAATCTTCCGTTAATGTCGTCAATTCAGTAAATAAATCATTCATGCCCGATCTCCGTCAAGATACCAATATAGTAATGCATGCATTTTGATCAATAAGAATTTATACAGCAGCCGGAAGAAATTTGTTTATATGATGCTTAAATTAAAAAGGAGATGAAAAAAACCTCCGGGCAAACCGGAGGTTTTTAGTCTATTTCATGAATCCAAGAAGGCCGGCAATTTGAGGTGAAAATTTTACGATTACACCTGCAAATACAACCGAGACCATTGACATAAGTTTTATCAGAATGTTAAGTGATGGACCTGATGTATCTTTAAAAGGGTCTCCAACAGTATCGCCTACAACAGCAGCTTTATGCGCAGGTGATTTTTTTCCGCCGTGATTGCCTTTTTCAATAAACTTTTTAGCATTGTCCCATGCACCGCCTGAGTTATTAAGCAGACATGCAAGAGAAAATCCGGTTGTAAGTCCTCCTACAAGCAGACCCATTACTCCTGCAACGCCCAGAAACAGACCTACAAGAACAGGTACAATTATGGCAAGAAGAGAAGGAACTATCATTTCTTTCTGAGCACCGGCTGTTGAAATTGCAACACATGTTGCATAGTCTGGTTTCTCTGTGTTTTTAAGAATGCCCGGTTTTTCTCTGAACTGACGTCTTACTTCTTCAACCATTGCGCCAGCCGCCCGTCCGACAGCTTTCATAGTCATTGCACAGAAAACGAAAGCCATCATACCGCCGATGAAGAGACCGCAAAGAACTGTCGGATTCATCAGTGTAACATCATATGCTGCCATAAAATCGCTTATTGAAGCAGTTGCTGTCTTGACAGCTGTAATTCCCTGATCTTTAAGAGCTGCGATCTGTGCAGTATCAATTTCATTATAAAAACGGAAATTACCGATTTTCATGAATCCTTCGCCTGCTGTAGAAAGTTTTCCAAGCCAGATCCGGATTTCTTCTATGTAAGCGGAAAGAAGCGCCATTGCAGTAAGAGCTGCAGATCCGATTGCAAAACCCTTTCCTGTAGCAGCAGTTGTGTTTCCAAGCATATCAAGAGCGTCTGTGCGTTCACGTACTTTAGGATCAAGTTTACTCATTTCTGCGTTTCCGCCCGCATTATCTGCGATCGGACCGTATGCATCAGTTGCAAGAGTAATTCCCAGTGTTGAAAGCATACCGACAGCCGCAAAGCCGATTCCGTAAAGACCCTGGCTTACCTGAGAAAATCCGCCGGATACTCCGAAAGCGGTAAGAATACCTATGACAATTGTAATTACAGGAATGCCTGCTGAATACATACCAACCGCCATACCTTCAATAATGGTAGTGGCCGGTCCCATTTCAGTCTGGTCAGCTATACCGCGTGTAGGTTTATGTTCATCTGAAGTATAATATTCCGTTGATTGTCCGATTATCAGTCCTGAAACAAGTCCCGCAACAACAGCCCCGAAAACACCCCATGTAATAAATCCGGTAGCAGCCATTACTGCAATTGCAATCAGAATAAGCACCGAACTTCCCCAGACGCCTATATTAAGTGAGAATAAAAGATTTTTCATTGTTGCATCTTCTTTTGTTCTTACTGCAAAAATACCTAAAACTGAAAAGATAACTCCAAGTCCTGCAACAATCATCGGGGCAAGAACTGCACGAAGACCGCCGTATGATCCCGCTGCGATAGGAAGTGCTGCTCCAAGAGCTGCTGTCGCAAGTATTGATCCGCAGTATGATTCATAAAGATCGGCTCCCATTCCGGCAACGTCACCTACATTGTCGCCTACATTGTCGGCGATGGTTGCGGGGTTGCGCGGGTCATCTTCCGGAATTCCTGCTTCGACTTTTCCTACAAGGTCTGCACCGACATCGGCTGCTTTAGTATATATTCCGCCTCCGACACGTGCAAAAAGAGCCTGGGTAGATGCACCCATTCCGAAAGTCAGCATTGTAGTTGTGATTTCCATTATTTTTTCATGCTGTGAAATACCCGCTTTTACAAGATCAAGTCCTGCAAAAGATAATCCTGATGCAATGTTGCCGGATGTATAAACAACCTTGTCAAGAATAAGGTACCAGATTGAAATGTCAAGAAGTCCGAAACCTACAACAATAAGTCCCATTACCGCTCCTGAACGGAAAGCAACTTTCAATCCTTTGTTAAGAGAGATGGAAGCTCCCTGAGCTGTTCTGGAGGATGCATTTGTTGCTGTTTTCATACCCAGAAATCCGCAGAGACCTGAGAAAAATCCACCTGTAAGAAATGCTATCGGTACAAAAGGATTTTGAATTCCCATGTATGCAAGTACGGTCAGAATTATGAAAAGAACAGCAAAGACAATTGCAACAACCTTATACTGTCTGTATAAATATGCATAAGCTCCTTCTCTGACATACCCGGCTATTTCCACCATCGTTTTGTTGCCCTCATCCGATTTCATCATTGATTTATAAAAAAACCAGGCGAAAAAGAGAGCAAACAATGCAGCTATCGGAGCTGCAAAAAAAAGTGTTTGTTCCATTGTAAATATACTCCTTTTTTATTTTTACTCTTTACTTTGATGCAAAGAGGTTTCATTCAACGCATTCATAAACAAGTTCAATAATATCCTTAACTTCAATATTAATATCATTGATGGTCTTACAGGAATCAGAAAACTGTTCGAGACAGATGGGACATGATGATGCAAGAACAGCTGCTCCTGTATTATATGCCTCCCGTAAAATTATGTCATTGGGACGTGTTCCGGATCTTTCTTTTTCAATGAATTTCCCCGCACCTCCGCCGCAGCAGCCTGATTTGTTTCTGACCGCTTTCATTTCGAAGAAAATTCCGTCTGAAATTCTGCTAATAATGCTCCGCGGATCCTTGTAACCCGAATTATACCGTCCAAGGAAACACGGGTCATGATAGGTAATGTTTTTTATAAAGGGTTTGTTTATTTTGAGCAGATTTCTGTTAAGGATCTGGTTTAATATTTCAGTATAATGAAAAACACTGTAATCGTATGTTGAAAATTTATCTTTTAGAACTTTACTGTATTCTTTTTTCAGTGAATTGTAACCGTGCGGACAGAAAGTTATTATGTTCTTTATCCGGTATTTTTCAAAAGAACTCAGATTTTTAAGAGCTGTTTCCCTGAATAAGAATTCGTTTCCCTGCTGGAGAAGAAGGTCGCCGCAGCATATTTCCTCTTCGCCGATGATGGCAGTTGTAATACCGGCTTTTTTTGTCAGCTGGTGGAATTTATTTATTATACTGATGGTCCGCTCGTCGGATTTTCCCCGGCATCCGAGAAATAGAATATAATCAGCTCTTTGAACTTCACTTATGAGCGGTACCTTGATTTCAGTTGAATATTTCATGTCGCGGTCATAGGAGCCTGAAACATTTCCGTAAAAATCGATGTTATTAAAAACTTCGGCGACTTCAGGCAGGACATTTCCGTTCATTGCAGTCTGGTACTTGCGAATTGACTGAATTTTTTTCATTGGATTTGCAAGTACGGGACACAGCTCGCTGCAGGCTCCGCAGCTGTAGCATGAATTTATTTCTTCAAAAGAAAAAGTATCCGGTATAAATCTGTCGGACAATCTGTTTCTGTCCGATAATTTTTTCAGCTTCTCCATTATCGTCAGCGGTGAAAGTTTTTTTTCCGAAATTACGGCAGGACAGTATCTATGGCATCTTCCGCATCGGATACATGCATCAATTTCAAGTCTGTCTTTCCGGTCAAATCCGGTAAGTGTATTTGCTCCCGCAGACATTGATTTATCTTCGAAAATATGCTTATCGTCAAAAGGATAAAGGAATTTGTTTTTCCCCGATATCTTTGATTGGGGAGTTACAGCAAGATTGAGTGCAGCGAAAACCATATGTCCGAATTTTGTTCTATAGAAGATAATAAATAATGAAAATAGCATTATGTTAAATAGGAACCAGGAAGCGGCATATATAAATTCAAGAGCATGCGGATAGGAATCAGGTAAAATATGAGATAATTGAAATGCTGCAAAAGACCATTTTTCAAATTCCGGGAAATTGTTTAAATTAATAAAAACGGCCTGTTTAACAAATGCAAGAATCAGCATGATTGATATGTAAGCAAGAAAAAAATAGTCTGATCTTTCTGAATGCAGATTTGAAGGTCTGAGTATGAGTCTTCGATATAATGATAAAATTATCCCGCCGATTATGAAAAGGGCGGAGAGCTCAATTGTGAACGTCCAGATCAGGTAAAAATGACCGATAAGAAGTCTGAAATTAAAAAGAGGTTTTAATATGTAAATATCAAAAAAATAAATAAATTCGAGAATAAATATCACGATGCCCGGGATAAAAATCATGGAATGCATTACTGCTGCAAAAGGTACTTTATTTGTACGTGATTGAAAAATCAGATTTATAAATATGTTTTTTATTAATTCGGATTTTTTTACAGCAAAATTATTTTTTTTACTTTTTTTCCATGATTTGTTTTTCAGGTGAAGAATGAAAAAAAACATACTCAAGAATAGAATCAGAAGAATCGGCATTAAATAAACGGCAGTTCCTGTCAATCCGCCGAATTGAAAATAAATCAGTCTTGTGACATCCTGTACCGGATATCCGTATAGAAAACCGCCTCCCAAAATTCCCCCTGTACAGTACCAATGTTAATTAGGTGTATAACTATGCGCAATAGTGTCAATAATTAAAATTTTGAATTGAACATAAATTAACATACTGTAAATATTTGAAAAGTAGTAATATTGGAATGAAAAAATAAAATTATTACTAAAAATTTATGAATCAAAATTAATCTCATGTATAAGTATTATTGCATGTAAACAATAAGTAAAGTTGTATTTATAAAAAATTTCATTCTCACATAATTATCATTGACTAATAATTAATAGACCTTACTGTATCCTTAATATTCTAATACTAACAGGGCTTAATATGGATTTAAATGATAATAAAGAGCAGTCTCTGCTTTCATCAAAATATCTTGAAAAATCACTTCTTGAGTATGTAAAAGAACTTCAAAGACAAAATATCGGAGCAAAAAAAAAGAATTTTCTGAATAAAGGTTTTTTTTACTTATTCTGCAGAAACAGATTCATAACAGGCTACAGCTTAAGCAATACAATGAAAAAAGAAACATTTGTCAAAGCATCCAAAAACAGGGAAAGCAGAATTAAACTGATAAAAGCCTGGTCGGCAAAATTTTCAAGGTATGCAAAAGGAAGTCAGAAGGCGTTACAGGAGATTGAAAAATCTGAAAACCATATAATTACATATCCGACTCTCGGCAATCAGCTGGCTGTTGCGGATTTTATAATTCTGACAGAAAATCTCAGTGATAGTGAACTGATAGCCTTATTACGTCCGCCTGCAGAAAAATAGATAATATTGAATCAGCTTTAAATCAATTTATCATTCTTAACGGATAGATTGAATAATTGCGGACATAATCTGAAATTATCCGATATGAAATGAAAAAAGGAGAAAATTTCTTGACAATAGTTGTATCATACAACTAAATAGCCAGGGATTATTTTTTTGGAGAAATTTATGCTTAAAACCGGAGAATTTTATGCTTTATTGACGGCAGTCTGCTGGAGCGTAACAGCACTGTGCTTTGAATTTGCAGGCAAGAGGGTGGGTACTCTTGCATTGAATATTATCAGGCTTGTAATTGCATTTGCTTTTATTGCAGTTTATTCACTTATCAGGACAGGTACGCCGGTACCGTTGACAGTTTCCATATTTACCTGGAAATGGCTTTTATTTTCAGGGTTTATAGGATTTGTTCTTGGAGATTTTTTTCTTTTTAAAGGATTTATAAATATCGGAGCAAGAATATCAATGCTTATTATGTCGCTTGCTCCTGTTTTTTCCGCTATAATTGATTTTATGATTACCGGAGAAACTCTCAGTTTCTTCGAGTTAACCGGAGTTACTGTTACACTTCTGGGAATTACTATTGTTATAACCGGTCATGGCAACGGACAGAAACCGGGTTATGACCGCAAAAAGGCTGTTAAAGGAGTGGTTTATGCTGTACTCGGTTCACTAGGGCAGGCAGGCGGTCTTGTTATCAGTAAGTATGCAATACTGGATACGGATCCTTTTGTAGCCACCCAGATCAGAATAATTGCAGGGATAACGGGATTTGCAGTTATAATCCTATTTTCCCGGAAAGGGGGTAATGTAATCCGTGCTGTTAAAGACAGAACTGCGTTGAAATACATGATTGCCGGATCATTTTTCGGTCCGTTTCTGGGAGTTTCATTTTCATTGGCTGCTGTAAAATTTACAGGTGCAGGAATCGCATCAACCATAATGTCAATTGTTCCCGTAATTCTGATTTTTCCCGCAATATTCATTTTCCATGAAAAAATCAGATTCAGGGAAGTTGCAGGTGCGCTGGTATCCGTCGCAGGTGTGGCAATGCTTTTTCTGTAGAGATTCGCATAAATTGATTACTAATGCATAGTTATTCATGTCATTGAATATTAATCACAAAGATGTTAAAATGGAATGCAGATTTAAGGAGTAAACTGTGATTGAAAAGCTGAAAAAACATCTGACTGCCTTAAAATTGGATGAACAGGTTATTTCTGATTTATTACGGCTTTTCAGGGAGAAAAAATACAGGAAAGATCAGTATTATTCTGTTGCAGGAAGATCATTTCCACGTCTCGGTTTTATTGCTGAAGGATTACTCTATCTTTACAAAGTTGATGATGATGGTAAATATACTGTTGTTGATTTTAAATGGGAAAACCATTTTTTTCTGGAATCCTTTGATCCTGAGGGCCAAAGTGCAGTAAATGTAAAAACACTGGCAAATACTATCGTACTGGAAGCAGATTACCAGCAGATTGAATTATTGTATAAAAAGTATCCTGATTTATCAGCATTGGCAAGAAAAGACAGTAAAAAACGGCTGAAAGATATCTATGCCCGGCTTGAATTTTTTACCAGTAATGAAGCCGGTAAACGCTATGCCGGATTTTTAAATGATTATCATGATATTGCCGGACAAATTCCGCAATATCTTATTGCATCATTTTTGGGCATTACTCCAACTCAATTATCCCGAATAAGAAAAAATGTGAATTTCTGAGAATTATCAACATATGTAAATGACAGGTGTTTCTTCTATGATTATTCTATATGAAAAATTATGGAGAAATAATATGAATAGTGCAGAAAATTCAGACGCAAAATTGAAAGATGTCCATTTTTTTCACATGAAAGACAAAGCTGATCTGCTTAAGGCACTGATTGGAAAGTTCGGAAATGAAGTTTTAAGAGTCATCGAATCGACTGAATGTATAAAGGCAAAGCATGAATGGCAGGCTGTTGCCGGGAAAACTGAAAGTAATTCAATTGAAGATTTAATCCGTCTGTTATGGGAACCTTTAAAGGAAAAAGGATTTAAATTCAGCATGCAGAAGTGTGATAATGGATATCAGTTTACCTGTACCGCATGTCCCATATATGAAATGGCTAAATTATTGAATGCGGAAGATATATTTTTTCATCATACATGCAGTACCGATTTTTCAATTGCTGAGGGTTTTAATCCCGCAATTAAATTAAAAAGGACGAAAACTTTAATGGAAGGGCATGACTGCTGTAATCATTTTTATTTCATATGAAATAAAAATCAGAGGATAAAAAATAAAAAAATTTTAAATTATTGACACAAACCTGTTTTTATTTTTATAAATCATGATTAGATAAACTAAATTTAAAAGACAGGGTTTGATTCTATGAAAAAAATATTTTTATTTACGGTTATAAATGTAATATTTCTGATCTCAGGTTGCGCTACAGTTCCTCTTCAGGACGGGTATTGCGGGCAGCCTGTGCTTGCTGCGAAACACAATCCGGATATGGACGGTGCCCTGGAAAAAAATTCCAAGATACTTGTTATTCTTCCCGCTGAATCTAATGAGTTCATTTCTTCAGAAGAAATGGAATCTGTTATCAGAAAAGTACTGACTTCCGGTAATTTAAACAGTTATAATTTTATAATCGGCAAAGAAATTGATCCTTTGCTGAAATCGAAAAATTTAAGATCGAAATATGAATTTATCAGAACCGGAGGAGCCCTGGAGCACGCTTCTGACAAAACGGTAAAAGAAATAAAAAATTTCATGTCGGCACTTGGAATCAGATATATATTTTTCCCTGTAATTACAGACTATTATGTAGACGAGCTGAAGGTTGATGTCGAAGTTGCCGGGAGAGATCATGACTGGCCGGAATTTTCCGTAACTGAAATGCAGCATTTATCAACTATTTATCTTTCAATGAAGATGTATAAATCCAATGGATCTTTCAGTAAGGTATTCAGTGTTACAGAGGAGTTTTCCCAGAATTATGATACAGCACACACAATTAAGATAAAAAAAATAGAAGTTGAAAGGGAAAACAAAAGGCGTATTGCTGAAAATGAAAGAAGGGAAGAAGAATTTGACAGGGAGAATGAAGAAAAAAGCAAAAAGAGACGTTCAGGTGCTGAAAAGGTTTTTGATAATATAGGTATTATATTGGGATATGATAAAATAGATATGCTGGATATTTCCAGTATTATTAATAATTCAAAAGTTCAGAGTGAACGAATTACAGGCAGTCAACTGATGGAAAAGGCTATGACTGGAATAAATAATGATTTTTATTCCATGTTCGATGGTATGACTGTTTCCGGAAATACCATTAACGGTTCAGGCGAGTTCAGATTCATAAACGGGGATGTATGTAAAGGTACATGGATTGATTCAGAAGCTTCAGGAATGTGCAGATACCAGTATAGTGACGGATCATATTATGACGGAGAATTCTTAAAAGGCATGCCGAACGGCACCGGTGTATTCAAATCAGCTGCCGGAAATATTTATTCAGGTACATATGTAAGCGGTAATATGTACGGTGAAGGTGTCTGGACCATAGTAAAAGGAGATGGTATTTATGTAAATATGGACGGTGTCGTCCGGGATTATGATAATACTCCAAAAGGATTTGAAAAAGATTACTGGAAAGTTATTGCAAAAGGAAAATACAGTGCATTCTGCGAGAATGGAGTCATAGTAAAGGTGAAAAAAATAAAGTAAAAATGATTATAATTTCCATTAATCCTTTGCTGCTGTAATAAAACCTGAAAGTGTTTCAGGTTTTATTAATTTTATCTGGATTTTAATATTAAAGTATGCTATTAATAAGGTAAATATAATGCTGAATTAAATATGAGACAGCTGAAACCAGATTGATGAATTACAAATTCAGCTTTATCCGGATGGGATAAAATTGCAGGATAATGATCAGAAAAAAATACTGCTTGTAGAAGATGAAGTTCTTATAGCTCTGGCTGAAAAAACCGTTCTTGAAAAATATTCATATAATGTGACTATTGTCAATTGCGGCGAAGATGCAGTAAAGTTTATTAATGGCAGTGAAAAAATTGATTTGATTTTAATGGACATTGATTTGGGCGAAGGACTGGATGGAACTGAAACCGCTAAAATCATTCTTGATAAATATGAGATACCCGTTGTTTTTCTTTCAAGTCATACAGATCCGGAAGTTGTTGGAAGAACTGAAAAAATTACTTCATACGGGTATGTTGTAAAAAATACGGGAATTACTGTCCTTGATGCATCAATTAAAATGGCGTTTAAGCTTTTTAATTCAAGACAGCAGTTATATGAAAAACAGAATGAAATCGAAGCCGCAAACGAAGAACTTGAATCAGCTATTGAGGAACTTGAAGTTACAAATGAAGAGCTTGTAACTTCGAACATACAGTATGAGAGACTTCAATCTGAACTGATTGAAAGCCGGAACCATCTTAAGAAAAGTGAAGCCATTTTAAGGGATAAACTCGATATAATACTTAATCCTGAAACTGATATAGATGACATTGATTTATCAAAATTTATAAATATTGATAAAATTACCGGGTTGCTTGAAAATTTTACTTCTATTACCGGTATGGTAACCGCAGTTCTAGATATTAATGGCAGAGTGCTTGTTTCCACCGGATGGCAGGATATCTGCAAAAATTATCATCGTGTAAATTGTGAAACTGCTGTTAATTGTACAGAGAGTGATTGTTATCTTGCGCAGAATTTAAAAAAGGGCGAGTTTGTTGATTACAAATGCAAAAACGGCTTATGGGATGTGGTTACTCCGTTCTACATCGGAAATAAACATGCAGGAAATATATTTACCGGACAGTTCTTCTATACAGAAGATATAATTGACGAAGGTTTTTTTATAAATCAGGCTGAAAGACATGGCTTCAGCAAAAAACCGTATATGGAAGCACTTAAAAAAGTACCAAGATATGATCACAGTACTATTGAATATCTGATGAAATTTCTTGTTGGTCTATTTACCATCATTTCCGAAAGCAGTTATTCGAATATTCTGCTGGCAAAAGAAACGGAAGAACTTAAAAAAACCAGAGAGAAGATTAAAGAAAGTGAAAGCAGATTCAGATACATTCTTGATACAATTCCACAGCGGGTTTTCTGGAAGGATATTAATGGAATATACCTCGGAGGCAACAGGTTATTCGCTGAATCGGCAGGACTGAAAGAACCTGATGATATTATCGGGAAAACAGATTCGGATTTTCCATGGTCTGAAAATGATATTTCCGCTTACCGTGCGGATGACAATTTTGTCATTCAGAATGCGGAGCCCAGGCTGCATATTATAGAAGAAGTTCAATCTGCTGACGGAAACCGGATATGGGCTGAAACAAACAAGTTTCCGCTTTTTGACGGTGAGGGAAATGTATATGGTATGCTTGGTGTCTATGATGATATTTCGGAGCGAAAGCTGAATCAGGAGATAACTGAAAATCTACTGCTTGAAAAGACCCTGTTATTGAAAGAGATTCATCATAGAATTAAAAATAATTTATTTTCCATTGAATCAATGCTTTCACTTCACTCGGATTCACTTGCAAATCAGGAATCAAAAAATATCATTCTTGATGCGGCCGGCAGGGTGAAAAGCATTCGAATTGTTTATGAAAAATTGCTAATGACATCCGAATACAGATTTATAAATGCGGGGAATTACATAGAAGATCTTGTAAAGGCAATTGTAAATACTTATGATGACAGCAGTAAATACAGTATTCAGTTTAAAATTGATAATTTTGAAATT
This sequence comes from Spirochaetota bacterium, assembly GCA_016928815.1. GTDB lineage: Bacteria > Spirochaetota > UBA4802 > UBA4802 > JAFGJZ01 > JAFGJZ01. The sequence goes on along the minus strand of JAFGJZ010000081.1, from coordinate 25,990 downwards.
AATATTAAAACACTTTTCCCGCTTGGTTTGATTATTAATGAACTTATTACCAATTCAATGAAATATGCATTTATGGAAATGGATAGGAAGAGCATTAAAATCAGACTTAAAAAAAAATCTGATAAGGTTTCATTGACAGTAAGTGATAATGGAAAGGGATTGCCGGCGGATTTTAACATGGAAAAATCTGATGGTTTCGGGATCCGGTTAATAAAAATGCTGACTCAGCAGCTGAAGGGCCGGTTTACCCTGACTACAGGCAATGGAACAACAGTCCGCATAGATTTTAAATTTGATTTGTGACAGCAGCCGATTAACCTGTGGAATTCATTAAAGATCCCGTAAAAAATCTGCTGAACAGTTCATGCAGCAAACCGGCTATCCGTTTTAATTATATTCCATCATTGAATATCAAAATAGTGTTAGACAGTAAAAATATGGTTTTTTATGATCTGATCAGGTCACATTCTGCTGATTATAATCAGGATATCTTAATCCTGGTAGTTTTTCCGGAAGCAGAAAAAATCAGTGCATGATTAGGGAGTACAATTATGGAAGAAATTGAACGGATTCTTGATTTTATGATTGAAATTGAAAAGCTGAAAAATGTACTCAGGAAATCAAAATCTGTCGGACTTGACCGTTATGAGAATTCCGCCGAACACAGCTGGCATGTCTGCCTTTCCGCACTTATGCTCAGGGATTATGCTGACGGTCCGGTTGATATTGACAGGGTAATCAGGATGCTTCTGATTCACGATCTGGGTGAAATTGATGCCGGGGATAAGATAATATATGAAAGTGAAAAACCGGAATTTAAAAAGCAGGAACAGGATGGTGTCAGACGTATACTGAACATGCTTCCCGCCGGAAAAGGTGATGAATACGAAAAGTTATGGGTGGAATTTGAGGCCGGCGAAACCGCTGATTCAAAATTTGCCAGAGCGGTTGACCGGATACCGCCGCTGCTGCATAATTTATACGGAGGGGGGCACGGATGGAAAAAAAATAATATTTCGGCTGAACAGGTTTTTAAATTGAATGCACGCATTGGAGAAGGCAGTATCCGTTTATGGGAAACGGTAAAAGGCAGACTTGCTGAAGGGGTTAAAAAAGGAATTCTGAAATAAATATGGAGAAGCAAATGAGTAAAGAATCACTTGTTAAAATGGCGCTGGATCTCGGTTTTACAGAAAATGAAGTTGCGGTGCCTTTTGAGATTTTTTTTGAAGGAAATACTTTCAAAGGGTCAATAATGCCGAATGTTCTGCCGGAAAGTCCTGATCCCCAGAATTTATATAATTTTTTAAAGGAGCTTAAATTGTCCGGAGATGTCCGGGAGATTTATGTCAGAATCTGTGAACTTAATGATAACTGGGCTTTCTCTGATTCAATCTATGTTTATACCGGTTTGTTCATGATGGATCTGGAAGAGAAATTTGAAGAGTTTGAACCGGATGAAATTAAAATAGGATGGATGTATGACAGACCGAATGGAGTATCTGAAATAGAAGAATCTGATCAGGTATATACCGTATGGTGGGATTAAACCGGCTATGGCAAATCATATATTATATTTAAGGATGAAAAAATGACACTGGAAAATAATAAAAAACATCAGATACTTCTTGAGTCTGCAAAAAAAGCTTTTGAGCGGAAAGGATTTGAGGTTCATGTCGCAGATACAGCAAAAGAAGCGGTTGACCTGCTTGTTAAAATGATCGGCAGGGAGTCTGTAATCGGTTTCGGAGGATCACGAACTCTTGAACAGATCGGTTTTCATGATGTGTTTACGAAAGACAGGTATCCCAATCTTCTGGACAGGAACGACCGGAATCTTTCTGCTGAAGAAAGAAGGGATATGCAGAAAAAATCCCTTACTGCAGATTTTTTTCTCTGTTCTGCAAACAGCATTTCGATCGACGGGAATATTTTTCTGATTGATTATAACGGAAACAGAAATGCCGGAGCCACTTACGGCCCGGATAAACGCATTTTTGTCGCAGGCTGGAATAAGTTATGTCTGTCATTGGAAGAAGCCGGAAAGAGGGCTTCCGATACAGCTTCGGTACTTAATAACATACGTTTCAATACGGAGAATCCATGTACTAAAACCGGTTATTGTGTCAGGTGTAATTCTGAAAAAAAACTGTGCAATGTAACTACAATTATTTCCGGCTGCACTCCCGCTGATCCTGCAATTGTACTGCTTATTAAAGAGGACCTGGGTTTTTAATTTGTATCTGATTCTGAAATAAATTAAAAATGAATTTAGTCATAAAGAGAGTTGATTTATGAATTCTATTTTATATGCATCGCTGATAATCGCCTCAATAACCGGGACATTGTCGGTAGTAATATATGTGCTTTTTTTTAAACCTATGAGAAATATTAAATATATTTTATTACAGCCGTTTCCCGAAAATTTACGTCAAATTCTTAATAGCCGCATAAAGTTTTATTACGCTTTAACCCCGGAGAACAAAAATAGTTTCGAAAAAAGGATTCAGCTTTTTCTTGCTACTAAAAAAATAATTCCGGTAGATACGGAAATTGATGATGAAATAAGAATTATGATTGCTGCAAGTGCAATTATTCCGATGTTTGCTTTCCCGGGTTATAATTATCCTGATCTTAATGATATCCTGGTTTATCCGAAAAGTTTTGATGAAAATTTTCAGACAGAAGATGCTGATGAAAATGATAATAACATTATCGGAATGGTCGGAAACAGATATCTGAATGGAACAATGATAATCTCAAAACCGGATCTGATAAATGCATATTCCGGAAAAAATCAAAAAAGCAATGTCGGTATTCATGAGTTTGTTCATCTCGTTGATAAAACTGACGGTGCAATAGACGGTATCCCTGAAATACTGCTTGAGCATTCCTATGTGGCTCCATGGCTCAGTTTGATAAAAGAGGAAATGTCTGTAATTGAGAAAGGAAGGTCGGATATCAATCCGTATGCACTTACTTCTGATGCTGAGTTTCTTGCAGTGGTCAGTGAATATTTTTTCAATGATACCGAAAATTTTAAAAGAAAGCATAGTCAATTATATGATTATCTGAAATCAATTTTTAAACAGGAAATATAGTCTTTCAACAATTATCTATATTATACAATAAGCACAAATTGAAAAAGTCATATTTTGTGATATAATAAACTGTCTGTGTAATATATAATAAAGGAAGTAGCTATGCCTGAAATTTTTAATCCTGAACATTTAAACCGGCTAGAAAGTAAAGAGCGGAAGAAACTTTTTCCGGCATGTAAAATTCTGAAATGGTCAGGATTGAAACGCAAACATAAAATGATTGATTTCGGAGCAGGGACCGGGTTTTTCAGTTTTCCGGCACTGAAGATTACCGGAGGGAGAGGATCTGTTCTGGCGTATGACATTGAGCCTTTAATGATAAAATATCTGACATCGAGGGCAGCTGTGATCAGGTCTGCAGCTCTTAAAAATAACCTGCTGATATCTGATAAACTGACTGATCTTTACCAGTCGGACGAAAATGCAGATTTTTTCTGGATCGGGAATGTTCTGCATGAAGTTGATGATCCTCTGTCTGTACTGAAAACAGCTGCGGGGACTTTAAAAGAAGAAGGCGTTATCGCGATACTTGAGTGGAGGAAAGTTCCCTCAGAACGGGGACCTGAACTGGAAGACCGGTTTTCTGAAGATCAGCTTCGCAGAATGCTGCTGGAATCAGGATTCGGCAGGATAAGTTTCAGAAAATGGAATGACACGCATTTTATTATAAAAGCGTTTAAAACAGGAAACAGCCAGTTTATTCTTCCTCCGGCGAAAATGAATTTTATTCTGAAGATTATTTTAAAAGCGGCAGAGAAACATCTGGGGAAAAACCTGAGAGCGAATAGAATTCTGGCGTGGTATCCGAAGACTTTAATAGGATCCGGAATTATGGAAGCGCTGGTTGCTCATGATGATGATGAAGTTCCAAAGCGTCTTTTAAATCTGCTGAGACTTTATGTTTCCTATTCCGTATCATGTCCTTTCTGTATAGATCTGAATGCCGTAAATTTCCGTATTAACGGCATTTCAGAAGATGAATTAAACGCTCTGCAGGGAAAAATTCCAATCAGCAAAATAAAAACATTCAGCGAAGCGGAAAATGCTGCATTGGAGTATGCTGCCTGTTTGACGGCTACACCGGTTCGTCTTAGCGATGAAGTCGTTATGAAAATGAAACTGGAATTTTCAGAGCGCGCAATAACGGTAATTGCGGGAATAATAAGCCAGGTGAATTTCTGGGCAAGGCTTATACAGGGTTTCGGTATTTATGAAGCAGGGTTTTCTCCGGAGCCTGAAGTGCTGGGTCTGAGTAAATACGGTCGCCGAAAAAAGAATTAAGATTATTATGGAGAAAATGCATTATGACGGATTTTAATTTTCTATCACTGCCGGGAATTACAGTATTAGCGGCAGTATTTATTATATTCAGTTTCATTCGAAGACTTATAATCAGAGCAGATGTTTCAAAGAAACTGAAAGCCGGTGCAAAAGTAATTGATGTCAGGGACAAGTCGGAATTTTCAGGAGGACATTTTAAAGGGGCAATTAATATTCCGGTAGACTCCATTTCCGGTAATTTGAAAAGTATAGGTTCAAAAGAAGGTGTTTATGTAATTTACTGCGTATCAGGTTCGAGAAGCGCAGCGGCCTGCCGAATACTTAAAAAAGCCGGATTTAATAACGTAACAAATGCCGGCGGATTGTCGCACATGCCTAAAGTTTAATTTTCTTCCAGTTTTTTCCAGAATAACCGGTCCTCTCTATGGGGCAGCGAGGATGAACCTTTTCCGCGGGGTGAAACTTCATTTAATGAAATGCCGTTTTCCCTTGATATGATTTCAGCGACACGCGGTCCGCAGAATTTTCCCTGACAGAGTCCCATTCCTGCGCGGGTACGCCTTTTAACCTGATCAAGGGAGTTAATGTATATTCCTCTTTTTAAAGAGTCTATGATTTCCGTCTCAGTAACGGTTTCACATCTGCAGATTATTTTTTCATCAGGATTCACTGAGTTGATATCACCGGAAAAAGATTCATCTTTTTTTATTATTATACCTTTGCGAAACGGATTAAAATCAGATTTTACTTTTAACTGTAATCCGCAGTCTCTTAGAATAGAAATGATATATTGGGCAATTGCGGGAGAAGATGTTAAACCGGGAGATTCAATTCCGGCTGCATTAATAAATTTTTTAACCGGACTTTCTTCAATGATAAAATCATGTCTGTCAGAAGTTGCACGCAGACCTGAAAATGAACGGAGTGTTTTCCTGATGTCAAATCCAGGCAGTGTATTGCGGGCGGTTTTTACAATATTTTCAAGTACTTCAAGATTTGTAGAAGTATCCTCTTTGTTTGAAATTTCCTGTGCATTCGGACCAAGCATCAGATTCCCGTGAAATGTTTTTGTTACTAGAATTCCCTTTCCTTCGTTTGTCGGGCACTGGAAAAGCACACTATTGATTTTTTCCCCTTCATCCCGGTTTAACAGAATGTATTCACCTCTTCGGGGAATTATGCCGAAATCATCTGCAGAAACCATTGCAGCAACATGGTCGCTGTATACTCCGGCGCAGTTAATGACATATTCTGAAGTGTAATTGTTTTTAACAGTTTGTATCAGGAATCTGTTTTTGCCGGAGGCAATGGATTTTACTTCATCGTTTAATGATATTTTTACGCCGTTTTGCAAAGCGTTTTCTGCAAGAGCAATAACAAGTTCATATGGAGAGGCAACGCCGGCTGACGGACAGAATAAAGCACTCATAACAGCAGGGTTAACAGACGGTTCTCTTTCCAGTATTTCATTTTTATCGATAATTTGAAGATCATTGACTCCATTTGCAGTCCCATTCAACCTGAGAGTTTCCAGAATATTTTTCTGCTCTTCATTGAAAGCAAGCACCATACTCCCGCATTCACGGTATCCGAAGTTTAATTCCTTTTCGAGATTTTTAAATGATCTGTTGCCTTTCCGGACAAGTCTGCTTTTAAGGGTTCCATGCTTTGCATCATATCCGCCGTGAATAATTCCGCTGTTAGCTTTAGATGCGCCGCAGCTGACGTCGTTTTCCTTGTCAAGCAGAAGTATTTTCAGCTCAAATTTTGAAAGTTCTCTTGCAGCCATTGTACCTGTTACTCCGGCACCGATGATGATGACATCATATGTATTCAATTGGCATCTCCATAATAATGCTGTTTCTCATAAACAATTCAATACACTTTCTTAAATCATTATTAAAGCAATAATTATTTAAGAAATTTTATAAAGAAAATTACATTTTTAAAGTATAGTTGAAACAAACAGGTTTAAATGATGACAAATATATTCAGATAAAAATAAAAGAGGTTATATGAAAATAAGTATTCTAGTTCCTGTTTATAAAGAACCTAAATACTTTGCCGACCTGGCACGTAAAATGCTTAATGACAGTTATTCCAACAGGGAGATTATTGCTGTTGTTGACGGCGACATGAATGATGAAATTAAAAACGTACTTATGCCTTTCAAAAAGAAAATCAAAATAATATATCCCGGAACACATTCCGGGAAAGCACTTGCTTTAAATAATGCAGTAAAGTCGCTTAAGACGGACATACTTCTTTTTTTTGATAATGACATTATGCTTCCGGACAATCCGGATTTTCTAAGCATTCTTTCAGAAAAAATGAAGACTCATGATGTTGTGGAAATGCCTAAATCAGTTATTGTGGAATCGCCGTATTCGGCGATGATAGGTTATGAGTATCTGGGTTTTGCAATGGCATGTTCAGTTTTTTCGCTGATAGCAAACAGATCGCCGGGAGTCATCGGTGCGGCATTTGCCGTAAAGAAAGACCTGTTCGATAAACTCGGAGGGTTCAGACAGGTTGTTCATGAGGATGGAGACTTTGGTGCAAGGGCTTTCAGATTATCCGCAAAATATTCATACTGCAGAAGACTTAAAGTTGAAACTTCAATGCCGAATAATCTTTCAGACTGGATAACTCAGAGGAAAAGATGGACACTTATAAATGTTCTCTGGTTCAAGGATAATTTTCTTTATCTCATGATGCGTATATTCAGGCAGCCGTCTTTGATTCCGGCTTTTTTCATCATTGTTCTTCCTGCCGTTGTTTCATTTTTACTGTTTTATCTTTTTAAGCATCTGAAAATGAGTTATCTGATTCATATTGCTTTCATGGTAACACAGCCGTTTAAATTTATTTCAGGAATACTTTTCTGGTTTACTCACTATACAATGATTACTGAGGGTTTGACAAGTTTCATTCTGGGCTTCATGATATCCGCTCTGACATATTTCGGATTTTCCCGTTTCATGAAATTCAGATTTAATATTTTAGAATATTTCCTGTTTTATTACCTGTACATGCCTTTTCTGGTTGTGGTTAATGTCATAATGTTCATACTTCTTATCCGGAAAAAGAAAATTCATATTGACTGGAAAGTATAATACAGGATTATTTTTACCGCAATTGACAGGAGAAAATATGAACATTGAGCTGGATTATAAAAAATGCTATGATGAAGCTGCTGAAGTCATCCGGAATACCGGAACCATGATTCTTGCAACTTCAGAAAACAACCGGGTTACGGCAAGAAATATGTCCTTTGTATTTGATGGAACCTGGCTCTATTTTCAGACGGATGTGAATTTCCTTAAAACGGAGCAGATACGTTCCAATCCGAATGTTGCTGTTGCATTTTCAAATTATCAGATAGAGGGCGTTGCGGAAGAGCTTGGGCGGCAGCTTCCGGACACCGGCAGTATTTTTCTGGCGCTTTTTAAAGAGAAACATCCGGGTTCTTATGAAAGATATTCATTACTTCCCGGAGAAACTGTTTTCAGAATAAAACCGGCAATGATTACAATCTGGAAATATATAGACGGAGAACCTTACAGGGATTTCATCAGCATAGCTGCGGAAAAAGCATGGAGAACAAAATATGGTGAATAGTATTGTTTATTATGACTGTGTTATTTTAAAATCATCAGTACCGTTGCTCCCGTTAAAATCCCGAGAAAGATATTAAACACACGGAAGGCTTTGCCGTTTTTAAGCATTCTTCCAATAACCGTTCCGAAGGCAGCCCAGACGGAAACGCAGGCGGTTCCTGTTATAATGAAAGTCAGAATTATAAATGCTACAGATGCTACATACAACTCTCCGTTTAACGTGTAAGCGGATATGGCGGTAATTGGAATCATCAGCGCTTTTGGATTCAGAAGCTGAAAAGCTGCTGCCTGATGAATTTTTAAAGGATACCCGCTTTCAATTTTATTTTCCGCTTTTTTTGAAAATATTATTTTAAACGCAAGATAAACCAGATATACCGAGCCTGCGATTTTTAATAGAGTTTTCAGAAAAGGAAATGAGAAAAAAACCGCGCCAAGACCAGCTGCGCATAAAACATACAGAAATGACATTCCAAGAATTATTCCTATGATGTGCGGAAATGTCCTTTTAAATCCGAATTTAGCGCCTGATGCAGTTACCATTATATTGTTCGGCCCTGGCGTTATGGACATTGAAAAAGAAAATAATATTACAGGTATTATGATTGATTTCATATTCCGCCTTAAAATTCTGCTTATTTATAATCAAATTTAGCATACGGAATAATTAATAACAGATACAGTTTCAGTCTTTTTTATCTGTACAGATACCGTTTAGATTAAAGAAATATAATTATTGAATTATTTATGCGGATGTTGTCTATAAGTACTCAGGGTTGAAATATCTGATGATAAAAAGGGGATAGAAATGAAAAAACTGTTAATTATGATTTTTATGATATCTGCCGTATCATGTATGTCTCCGGTAAAAATGAAATCTGAAATCCGGGATTTTAAAATTGAGGTAATTGAAATTCCAGGTTCATCAGACTCTCTTGTAAAAATAACGGGAAAGTCAATGGATAGTGCTTTGTGGATTAGAAGCTATAGAATTGAGTATAAAGGCAAAAACGTTTATGTTAATCTTGACCGCAGTCTGCAGCCAACCGGTATAAGCAGTCCGTATTATCTCGAATTTCTTATACCGGATGAAACAGAAAATATTTATCTTGGTAAAAATGAAATTATCTGGGAGAGATAAAGTCTTTATATAGTATTTCAGCTTAATATTTTTTTATTAAATAATGGATGGGGATCATATGTCTGTTAAAAAATTATTCTGGGAAGACCCTTACCTTACTGAGACTGAAGCAGTTATAACCGGTATTGACGGAAATATTGTTTTGTTAGACCGGACAGTTATATTTGCCTTCTCCGGAGGTCAGCATTCAGATTCCGGTACTATTAATGGATATCAGATTCTTAAAGCAGAGAAGAAAGACAGGGAAATATATTATACAATTGAAAACAATCATGGTCTCACGCAGGGCAGCAGTGTTAAAGTTCTTCTGGATTGGAAAAAAAGATACAGATTGATGCGTCTGCATTTTGCAGCAGAAATTATACTCGAATTGATTAATCAGAATTATCAGAACCCTGAAAAAATCGGTGCCAACATCAGTAGTGAAAAGGCCAGGCTTGATTTTATATGGCATGGAAACATTTCCGCAATTTTTGATGACATTATCAGTAAATCTGCAGTCATCATTAATTCGGATTTGCCGATAATCAGCAGTTTCAGTGATGCAGCAAATGAAAAAAGATATTGGGAAGTTAAAGGTTTCGCAAAAGTTTCATGCGGTGGAACTCACCTGAAAAGAACCGGTGAAGTAGGGCAGATCGGATTAAAACGGAATAATATCGGGAAAGATAAAGAACGAATTGAAATATTTCTTTTGTCCTGATGATATTATTATGCAGCTTCTAAATGTGCAGGATGTAACATTACAGACGCACCGGCACTTTAATTATGAAGTATTTCCTTAATTGTGATATGATTTTTATCAGCCTATTTTTGCGAGGTTTTTATGAAAAATACGATGAATATTTCAATTTGCCTCTGGTTTGATACACAAGCACTTGAGGCGGCTGAATTCTATACCGGAATTTTTAGAAATTCCGAAATAACCGGCATAACTTATTTTCCGGATAGCGGAAAAGAAATACACGGGAAGGATGCTGGAACCGTAATGGCTGTTGAATTTGTACTGAACGGTCAGAGGATGACTGCATTGAACGGGGGGCCGGATTTTAAATTTAATGAGGCTGTTTCAATAATTATTAATTGTGCTGATCAGAAAGAAACCGATTATTACTGGGAGAAGCTCGGACACGGTACAGATGAAAACACCAAACAATGCGGATGGCTCAAGGACCGATATGGAGTTTCCTGGCAGATAGTTCCCGAAGGCATTAATGATTTTTTTAAAAACGGTAAAAGTCCTGACTCAGCACGGGTAATGACTGAGATGCTCAAAATGAAAAAACTGGATATTGAATACCTGAGAAAGGCATATTACCGGAACTGAATTATTTTCTCAGGCGGAGTGAGTCTGTAAGAATAAGTTCTGTCCTGAGTTTATGAATTGTCGGAAAATCACTTCTATCGCCGGACATGCGTTTTATCAGAAGCTTCGCGGCTTTTTCTCCTATGAGGTTCATGGGCTGTTTTACAATTGATATGGAAGGCCGGATAACGTGAATAAGGTCTTCCTGGTCATAACCGAAAACCGCAATATCCTTTCCGATTACAAGCTTCATATCAAGGATGCCTTCAATTACTCCGATGGTTAATTCGTAATTAGTCGCAAATACGGCAGTGCATTCCCGATGGCTGCGTACGATATTGATAAGGGCTTTTCTTCCCGTTTCCTTGTCTGTGTAATCAGCATGAATTATTAATGACTTGTCAACCTTAAGTCTGTTTTCTTTATGGGCGGCGACATATCCTTTTATTCTTTCATCTGATGTGAAAATATTTTTCTGACCGGTTATGATTCCTATATTTTTATGACCGTTTTCTATTAATTTCTGAACTGCTTCATATGATCCGGTAACATTATCGCAGATAACAGCATCACAGTCTATGTCATTTACAAGCCGGTCCATAAGAACAATGGGCATTCCGTTATTCTGTTCCTGTTTTATATGTTCTCCTGAATCGTCACAAGGCATGATAATAATTCCATCAACCTGTTTTTCATGAAGGAAATTTATTTTTTTTTCTTCAATTTTGACGTTATTGCGCGAATCGCAGACAAGAATGCTGTAACCGTTTTTATCAAAAATTTTTTCCATTCCTTCAATGATGCTAGTACTGAATATGTTGGAAAGACGGGGAATAAGAATACCTACAGTCATGGTTTTTTTATTTTTAAGTCCCTGGGCGATAGCATTTATTTTAAAGTTAAGTGATGTAATTGCCTGTTCGATTCTAATCCGGTTCGATTCCTTAATTTCATATCCGTTAAGGTATCTGGATACTGTGCCGACGGAAGTTTCAGATAATGCCGCAACATCTTTTATTGTAGCCACTTTTCACCTCAAAAACAGAAAGAATTGATTAGTTCTGTCAAAACATACTCAATGTTAAAAATATAATACATATAATGCAAACATAAAATTGTATTCCGATATGCCATTCTGTTCCAGGCGATTAAGGATACAGTAATGTATTGCAGCGGGGAGATAAAAAAATGACTGCTTCCGTAATAAAAGGATCTTACCCGGAGCAGTCATTTTTTCAGAGATTAATATAGAACATTTTTTGCTTCAGTTGAATCTATATTTTCTTTACTTATGAACAATACACCTGTATCGACTTCTTTGCTGACAGTTTTACCGTTTGCAGCATCCATTGCAGTTTTAACTCCGAGATATCCCATGTTATAAGGACTTTGAGCCGCGATACCTACAAGTGTGCCGTCTTTTACAAAGTTTTGTAAATCTTCATTTCCGTCAAAACCGATAGCTACAACTTTACCTGATTTTCCAGCTTCTTTTATAGCACGTCCCATTCCAACAGCTGTTGGCTCATTTGCACCGAAAATTGCTTTAAGATCAGGGTTTGCAGCCAGAACGTCAGTTGTCTGGTTAAGGGCTGTAACCATGTCCGCCTGTGAATAGAAAGGTCCGACAATTTTCATTTTAGAATTTGCTTTGATATAATCAATAAATCCGCCTACCCGGCCTATTTCACTTCCAACACCTGCAACATATGACATAACGGCAACTTTACCTTCAGTTCCCGCTTTTTCAAGAAGAGCTTTTGCACAAAGTTCACCTGCAAGCTTGTTGTCAGTTGCAAGGAATGAAGTATAAAGGGATTCATCCTTAATAGCTGAGTCAATAATGATGACAGGTATTTTTGCATCTTTAGCTTTCTGAAGAACAGGCTTAAGTGCATCAGGATCGGATGGTGCGAGCACTATTGCTTTAACACCGCGGTTGATTGCGTTTTCAACAAGATTAACCTGCTCATTTACTTTAGTTTCAGCCTCAGGTCCGTCAAACGAAATCATTACATTCATACCGGCACTTTTTAATTCAGCTTCAGCATCTTTTGCGCCTTTTTCAACATTTTGCCAGAAACTGGAATTACTTGTTTTTACAATAACTGCAATTTCTTCCGGTCCTTTTGACTTTGATGAACAGGATATTGTAAGTAAAATACTGACAATTCCGGTTGTGATTAAAACCAACTTCACTAAACTTTTTTTCATTTTCCACCTCTTTTTATTTTTTCCGGTTTTACCGGTTGTTTCCATATTAAAACGAAGCTAACTAAAACGGATTTACTTTACTGCGATTAATAAATGAAACGTTTCAATAAGTTTTCTTAACAGACCGATATTCTGCAGAATTATCTGCATGGTCTGTTAAAATCATACTTTTCTGTTTCTAAGCTGATCGAAACCTACGGCAACTATTATTACGATACCGATAATAATCTGCTGAACAAATGATGATACACCCTGCATGTTAAGACCGTTACGCAATATTCCAATGATAAAAGCTCCGATCATTGTTCCGGAAATTGTACCAATACCGCCCATGAGACTTGTGCCTCCGATTACGGCACTGGCAATTGCATCAAGTTCATATGCTACACCAGCGTTCGGCTGTGCGGTCACAAGTCTTGACATGATGATGATTCCTGCAAGTCCCGACATTGATCCGCAGATGCTGTATGAGATAATTTTTACAAAATTTACATTAATTCCGGAAAGCCGGCTGGCTTCTTCATTTGAACCGATCGAATATGTGTATCTTCCGATTTTTGTTTTAGTCAGAATGAAACTGAATAATAATGCTGTGGCGATCATTATAATTACCGGATAAGGTATGCCTACAAACTGCAGATCACCTGCACTGTTTCTGATTTCAAATAATGTTCCGTTTCCAAGACGTCCGAATGCGTCCGGCAGACCTGATACCGGTTTTGCATCCGTTATCTGAAGAGCTATTCCTCTGGCCACCATCATCATTCCAAGAGTTGCAATGAAAGGGGGAAGTTTGATTTTTGTAATCAGCAGACCGTTAATGATTCCGCATGCAAGTCCTGCAAGCAGTGCGGCAATAAATGCGAGCCATACGGGAGCTCCCGCTTTTACCAGAAGACCTGCCGTAACGCCGGTAAGCGCAACAACTGACCCTATACTCAAATCAATGCCGCCAGTAATGATTGCAAAAGTCACGCCTATTCCCATGAAGGCGATAGTAGTTGTCTGAAGACCTATTGTAAGAAAATTACGCGGCGTGAAAAAATTGTTTGTCGAAACGGAAAAGTAAACAAGCAGAACCAGTAATCCGCTGACTGCAATAAATTTCTGCAGAATGTGATCTTCTCCGAAGATATTTAATTTTAACAGTTTTTTTGTGTTACCTTTAATCGTCATGTTATCCCCTTTTTTTATCAGTTGTCGTTATTGCTGCTTATTCCCGCTGCATAATTCAGAATCTGTTCCTGAGTTGTTTCACGGGTTTTTAATATGTTTGCGACTTTCCCGCTGCACATTACAACGACCCGGTCCGTCAGTCCGAGAATTTCCGGCAGTTCGGATGAAATTATGATTATTCCAATTCCGTTCAATGCAAGTTCATCAAGAAGCTTGTAAATTTCATATTTTGCGCCGACATCAATACCGCGTGTCGGTTCATCGAAAATCAATACGTTTGATTTTTTAAACAGCCATTTTGATATTACTGTTTTCTGCTGATTTCCGCCGGAAAGGTTTTTAACAATCTGGGAATCCGAGGATGTCTTAATTGACAGATCTTTTATGTATTTTTCGGAAACCTGATTTTCAGCCTTTCTGCTTATCACTCCGAATGATTTTGAAACCTCAGCAAGATTTGCAAGTGTAATGTTTTCGAATAGAAGCATGTTTACTGCAAGACCTTCACGTTTACGGTCCTCAGGAAGATATGCAATTCCATTCTGAATGGCTTCTCTCGGATTTTTGATATTTAGGACTTTCCCTCCAAGAATCACTTCACCCGTAACATCAGTGTCTGCACCGAAAATTGCGCGGGCTGTTTCAGTCCTTCCTGCTCCCATTAAACCGGAAAATCCGAGAATTTCTCCTTCATAAAGATCAAAATTTATATTTTCGATTTTTCCCGGACGGTTAAGATTTTTAACTTCAAAAATTTTCTTCCCGGTTGGTTTTGATTTCCTTACTGGAAATTGATTTTTAAGATCGCGTCCCACCATTTTGTTAACGATCTGTGGAAGGGTAACATCGGAAAATTTATCAGTCGAAATGTACTGTCCGTCACGGAATACCGAGATCCTGTCAACGATGTGCTTGAGTTCTTCAAGCCTGTGCGAAATGTAGATTATTCCAACACCTTCATTTTTCAGACTGCTGATTACTTTGAATAACTCTTCAATTTCATTTTCGGTTAATGCGGATGTAGGTTCGTCCATGATGAGAATTTCTGATTTTGTGGAAAGCGCTTTTGCGATTTCAACCATCTGCTGTTTTGAAACCGGCAGTGTTCGTACTTCAGCGTCCGGGTTAATTTTTACGTTCAGACGGTCTAAAATTTCAACTGCATCTTGCCGCATTTTTTTTTCATCAACAATTATCCCGAAACCGGATAAAGGTTCCCTGTTTATGAAAATATTCTGAGCAACAGTCAGGTGGGGAATCAGGTTTAATTCCTGATAAATTATGCTTATGCCTGCGCTTGATGATTCCTTTGAATCATTAAATGCAACCGGCTCGCCTTTATATATTATTTCACCTTCATCAGCTTTATATAATCCGCTGATAATTTTCATCAGTGTTGATTTACCGGCACCGTTTTCACCGCATAATGCATGAACTTCACCTTTGCGAAGATCAAAGCTGACATTGTCCAGCGCTCTGACTCCGGGAAAGAATTTGCTTACTCCTTTAATTTCTAATAGCAGTTTTTCAGGCATCTTTCTCTCTCCGTGTTGAAATTGCGTTCTCTTTACTTTTGTGTTTTGCTTAAAACGATTAAAAAATTTTAAATATGGCTATAAATTGTAACGTTTCAAATTTTAACCGGTAAATAAATTCAGCATTTCTTAAAATGTACTTTTCATTCAGACCGGAAAAAAATATGTATAATTAGTGAAAAAAATAAAAGTTATTTAAATTATTGAAACGTTTCAAATTTATATTTTTATTAAATCTTGTCAAGATTTTTTTTTTTTTGGAGGAATAATGATTCTTTTTATTGTCAGACATGCAGAAAGTACGGCCAATAACAGGGAAATTCTTGCTTCACAGCAGGATTTTCCGCTTTCTGAGAAAGGACACCGCCAGGCTGGTACAATTGCAAAAAAGTTTTTTTCAGAAAATAAGTTACTCATTCCCGATGTAATTTTCGCATCACCTTTAACCCGGGCAAAAGAGACTGCATCCTATTTTTCTGCAATATGCGGAGCTGAAATAGTCACAGCAGTTGAACTTATTGAGCAGCATCTCGGAAGATTTTCGGGCATGACTTATAAGGAACTTGAATCCGAATCAGAATACTGTCATGAAAAAACCAAAAGGTGGAACTGGATTCCTGACGGAGGAGGCGAGTCATATGAGATGGTTGCTGAGAGACTGATTCCGTTTTTCAGAAATCTGGAAAACAGGGATTATGAAAATGTTCTGATAGTAACTCATGCAGTGACGATGAGAATGATTCATGCCATTATTACCGATTCAATGCCGTCCTATCCGGAAAATATTGCGCGGAACGGTGAAATCTGGAAAGTATCTTTCACAAAAACCGGCAGCAGACATTTAATTGAAGTTCTTGATTACAGCGGCGTACTTGCAACTGAATGGAAGGAATGAATCTGCCGTGACAGGAATTCTATAAGGATTTAGAATGGAAATGGATCTGAAGATAAAAATGGTGATACACCGTCAGGGAGAGGAAGACTGAAGATGTATCACCATAAATCGGATAACCTTGGAAAAATCATACTTCAATTTTTCAATTTGGAGGGTTTCCTTGACTTTAACTTTATTTTGTGATTGTGCCGTCAATATCCCACAGATCTTCCCATCCTTTTGAACCGTCCCAGAGAAAAACCTGTCCTTTTATCAGACGGCAGTTTTTATCGACACTTTCCAGTTTTTTCATTTCAGATTCGGAAAGCGGATCAATAGTGACATTTTTCAGATTACTGATATATTCATTGCTGTGGACAGAGAAAGGAATCGGAACCTGTCCTCTTTGAACAGCCCATTTTATGCAGATAACAGCCGGATGTACATTATGATCTTTAGCGATCTGCACAACAACCGGTTCTTCAATGTCTGCGATGTCATCAGGAGTTTTATCCCTGTCCGGACGCGTAGGCGATCCTATCGGACAGAAACCAATCGGCTGAATTCCGTTTCCGATACAGAAATCATAAAATTCCTTCTGCTGAAAACAGGGGTGAAGTTCCATCTCATTTGCCGACGGCATTATGGTGCAGTCCCTGATAAGCAGTTTCATTTTTGGAATTGTCATATTGGATGAACCTATGTGGCGGACCAGACCTGCTTTTACAAGCCGTTCCATCTGATACCATGTTTCCATGTACTGTTCATGGCTGTAGGGACGCGCATTTTCATTGTGATAATCAGGGGGTGCACCTTTCGGGTGAAAGTTCCTGAACGGCCAGTGTACAAAGAACAGGTCAATATAGTCAAGTTTGAGATCTTTCAGGGTTTTTGAACATGAAATTAAAACATCGCCTTTGCCGTGCATGTCATTCCATACTTTTGACGTTATGAACAGCTCTTCACGTCTGATTCCGCTTTTTAGAGCTTCCTGGAATACATCACCGATCATATCCTCATTTCCATAAACTGCTGCACAGTCAAACAGTCTGTACCCCGCTTCTATGGCACCCTTTACCGCAGCGGAAATCTGCTCGGCTGTAAAACGGTCGGAACCGAATGTACCCATTCCTATCGCCGGCATTTTATCTCCGCCCCGTAAAATTCTCTGAGGTACAGATGACGGATCAATTGCACTTAAATTGTTGTTCGACATTGATTTTCTCCTTTGAAGTTTTTGATATAAACAATATTACCTTATTCAATGACAACGCCCTTTGTCAGAATTATGTTTGCATATAATGCTTTTTCACCGGTTGCGATAACAGCATATGCCTGTTTGGCCCTGTCATAAAAATCGAAGCGGTCTATATTTATGATTTTATTGTTTACAGGTTCATGTCTGTTTATTATTGACCTGTAGGTTTCCCAAATGGGTGTTTCCACCTTGTCGCCTTTCACGACTTCCATCAGCGTCACCTGGTTTGCGGAATATGGATCAAGAGGGAAGAATTTCAGAATAGCGTCCAGTAGGTCAGGAACGTTATGTCCGTCACATCTGATAAGTCTTTTGGCAATACTTGCTGCAGGGAAGTTACCGTCTGAAATTACAAGTTCATCGCCATGGCCCATTTCCATCAGTACTTTTAAAAGATCCGGTCCGAGAATCGAAGGTATGTTTTTAAGCATTTTTTTCTCCTTTTTATTATATTGCCGGATATGCATCCGTAAAATATTTTTCTATTTTGAACAGCCGAAACGATTCATTTTCATTTCAGGATCTGTTGCATACAGATAGTCATCTATGTAATTAATAATTCTGTCCCTGATCAGATCTTCCGGAGTGCTGGTAAGCAGGCCGTATCTGATTTTATTATACTGCAGAGGCATGTATTCACTGAGAAGCGTTAACGGAATACTTGTACTTTTAAGATTACTCAGCATAATAGAGAGAGAATCCTTTACTTCCTTCATTGGGAGATAGTATCTGCATCTGTCTGAAAGGCTGAATTTCCGTGATAGACGTATTTTTGCAGGTGCTCCGTGATAATGATTTTTCCAGTTTTCCGGATGTTTTGCCATTACATCATCAAGTATTCCCGTGAAATTCGAGAGTTCTATCTCTGGATTGAAGCGGAAAATTTCGTTTTCAATGCTGTTCAGGGCATAGAGGGCTTCTCTAAGAGCAAATGTCAAAGCCGGTCCGACTTTTAATATTGCGATACCGTCTTCAACCATTTTACGGAGGGCATCTGCAGTCTGGTAATCTGTTGAATGTCCTTCAAAGACCAGTCCGGGATACTTTTTCAGGCACTGAATCAGTTCTACAGCATCAGCACGGCTGTATTCATGAATTGTTTCATCACCGAATTCAACTCCGGGCTGAACTACAACCGCAATGATGTTATCCCATGCTTCCTGAAGATTCAGGGAAAGGAATTCTTTTTTAAACGTTTCAATTGTATCCTCAAGATCGGACGGTTTTGTAATTTCAAGTGTTTCCTCTTCGTCCTGACTTCCGCCGGGAACAGGTACTTCGCTTCCGATTACATAAACCGGCCGCATCAGTGTTCTATTCTGATCTTTAATTTCATTAAATGCCTGTTCGGCGATATTGCACAGAAATGCCGCACGCCGGGCTATGACCGATGTTTTAAGTTTTTCCGTTTTAACATCATCTCCGAGATGCATGCTTGTATCAATGTGGATTTTCGAAAATCCGGCATGCACATACTGTCTGATAAGTTCCGCTGATTTCTCCATGGCTGTTTCCGCTTTTTCATTTTTCCAGGTCAGCGGACCGAGGTGATCGCCGCCGAGAAGAATTCGTTCCTTGGGAAACCCGGTTCCGGCGGCAATTGAAAATACAAAATTCCTGAAATCCGCAGGAACCATACCGGTATATCCGCCGAACTGATTAACCTGATTTGCTGTTGCTTCAATAAGCACATAATCTTCCGTATCAATCACACGGTTAAGTACTGCTTCAATTACCAGATCGTTTGCAGTACATGCGGAGTAAATTCCGCGGAAGATTCCGTTTTTTTGATCCGATACTATTTTTTTAATGGGATTATTTATAATCAAAACCATACCTCTGTGAATTTTTCTTTTTTAAAAAACAAGCAGTATCTTGCCTTTAACTTTACCCGGTGTTTCAAATTCCGCGAAAGCGTCACGGACATCGTCAATGGAATATTTTTTATAAATAAGTTTCTCATTGAATTTAAGTCTGCCGTCCGCAAAATACTGTCCTGTTAAAGTCCATTCCCGGCCGGGGAAGGGGGCGCTGTATGACATCCATGAACCTGTCAGAATAAATTCCTTTCTGTTCATGAGCTCGAACAGCTGATGCGGAAAAGTGAGATCGCGCGGTGATGTTCCTATGAAACAGACATTTGACTTTTTACCCGCAATTTCAAAAGCAATTTTCATTGTGGCATCAACGCCCGCTGTTTCATAGACATAATCGAAACCTGCCGCATTAATCTGACTGAATGCTTTTTCCCTGAAATCCGGACTTCCGGTATTTACCGTAAAATCGGCACCGGTTTCCTTGACAAGTTCCAGCCTGTCATTGTCAACATCAAAAACCGTTACCGTGGCTGCTCCGAAAATACGGGCCCATTGTGCACAGAAAAGTCCTATAGTGCCGCCGCCGAGTATAGCGACATTTCCGCCTCCTTTGTAGTCAACTCTCATCAGTCCGTGAAGCGCAACTGTTGCAGGCTCAAAGAAAGCACCTACTTCAAATGAAACGGATTTGTCGAATTTAACCGCCTGCCGGCTGTTTAATTTAATGTATTCAGCGAATGCACCCTGCTGACGGGAACCTATGAAGCTGTAATATCCGCACTGAGAGTAGTTTCCATTCTGACAGTCATCACATTTCATGCATGGTACCAGTGGAACTCCTGCGATTCTATCGCCGATGGAGAAATTATTTACCTTAGAACCGACAGAAGTAACCTCTCCTGAAAACTCATGTCCCAGAATTACGGGATATGAATGTGCGGCATTGCCGAGAACGCGCGGAATATCAGATCCGCAGATTCCGGCTGCCTTAACCTTTACAAGAATTTCATCTTCATTTATAACCGGATTTTCAACAACATCACATCTGATGTCCCGGCTGTTATGTAAAACGGCAGCTTTCATTTTTAAAATCCTTTATGTATTAATTTATCTGTTTTTGCCATTAATGGAGCCAGTTGAACATATAACTCCTTGTATATTTCATAGAATTCCTCGTACCGCTGATAAATGCCGCTGTCAGGAACATGTTCCCGGGTTATCCGGACACAACTGTCTACAGCAGATGAAAAATTTTTAAAAAGACCGCATCCGGTTCCGGCAAGCATTGCCGCTCCGAGAGTCGTTGCCGTATCGGAAGCAGGTACCGCAATTGGAATTCCTGTGACATTGCACTTGATCTGTGTCCAGATGCCGCTGTTGGCGGCACCTCCCATTGCGTTCATTTTTGAGACATGTACTCCGGAGTTTGCCGCAGTTTCAATGTTGTGCCTCAGTGCGAATGCCGTACCTTCAAAGACGGATCTTATTAAATGTGCCGGCTTTTTATCAAATCCAAGTCCGAAGAAAACGCCTTTTGCTTTAGGATCCCAGATCGGGGATCTTTCACCGGCCATATAGGGCAGAAAAACAAGACCCTCCGAACCTGCGGGTACCGTTTCGCCAAGTGCTGACATTTTTCTGAAAAGTTCCGAATCGGAAACTTTTTCCCCGGCATCAGAATAAAGAATATCCTTCAGCCACCTGATGCTGCCTCCGCCTCCGACTGTTCCTCCCTGGAGAAGCCATCTGTCATCTATAACATGGCAGCTTAAAATCAGAGAAGGATCTGAAAGCGCAGAGTCGATGCAGATGCTCATGCCGCCGGCCTGTCCTCCCTGTTCCTGGGTCTGTCCCGGGTTGATTACTCCCGCGCCTAATGTTCCGCAGCATGCATCAAGACCTCCGGCTACAACCGGAATGCCGGCAATGAGACCTGATGCTTCAGCTGCTTCGGAGGTAACCTCCGCTACTATCTGGGAGCAGCCGTATATTTCCGGCATTTTATCGAGATCTATTTCGAGCAGGTCGGCGGTTTTCTCCGACCATGTTCCGTTTTTCATGTCGAAGAAATGAAGTCCGTATCCCTGCGATTTGTCCTGGGAAAATTTTCCTGTTAGACGGTAAATAATATAACTGTTGCTCTGAAGAAACTTATGTGCATTTTTATAAACATCAGGCTTGTTTTTTTTAAACCACAGTATTTTGGGTGTTGTATATGACGGTTTGAATGAATTTCCGCACAGGTTGAAGAAAACTTCATTTCCATGCTTCCGGATTATGCTGTCGCATATTGAGTCGGAACGGGTGTCCATCCAGATAGGTGTATTATGGAGAATTCTTCCGTCTTCAGCAACGGGAATTGCAGACCAGCTTTGACCGTCGACACCCACGGCTGCAATCATTTCCGGTGAAATCCCTGAATTTTTAATAGTCTTTTTAATGGCAATGCAGACAGCCTCCCACCATTCTTCCGGATTTTGTTCGGCATAGCCCGGTTCCGGGTAATACACTTTATAGTCTGCAGACGATGATCCGATGAGCGTACCGTCTGTATCAAATACTGCAGCTTTACAGGCTGATGTTCCGATATCGATTCCAAGCAGAAATTTTGACATTTTGGTTTTATTAATTGAAACGTTTCAATTAAGTTACTCCTTATAAATTTTTTATGAATTACCGGTACACATTATGACTTTTTTCCGGAATCAGTTTTATAACTTTCATGTAAATGCTTAAAATATTTGTATTTTGAATCTTTTTGTAAATTCAGATGCCTAATAAATATATAGAGATAAAAATCAGGATTCTGTCAAGAAAAAAAATGAAACGTTTCAATTTTAAGTTAAATTCTTTTTTTTCTCCTTTTTCAATAAAATTAGTGATCAATTATATAATTGACTTTTTCAATACAGACTGCTAAAGTTTGAATTATAAGAAGTTTAATATTTTAATTAAATACAAAATATTAGAGGTAATTTTATGAATGATTTTTGTCCCAGCACTGAAAAGTGTCCCATTTTTGCCGGACTACTTCAAGGAAAGGAGTTTACAACGAAAACATATCAGGAAAAATACTGCAAAGCCGGAATAGAAGGACGATTAATGTGCAAGAGATGGCAGGTTAGTCAGAAGTTTGGAAAATGTCCTCCGGATCTGCTTCCTAATTCAACCAAATCTTTGGATGAAATTGCTAAACAGTATGGTTATTCAGTTTAAGGGTATCTGCGAAAGGTAATTTTGTGATCTCTTTTAAACAGAATGAATTTTAAGGACAGATGTGATTATAAATAATATGATATCAGAATCAGTTAAATGAATAATTATGATATGGCGGCGTTTCAGTAATGAAAATAAAGTTTGATGTGATAGGAATTTTTGTATCTGATCTGCGGAAAATGGTGAATTTTTATAACAAAGTTATAGGAATTGACATTGACTGGGATGGAATTGGTCCTTATGCGGAATTCAAACATGAAGGAATAAGGTTTGCAATGTATGAAAGGAAGAATCTTCCGGATCTGCTCGGACAGACACCTTCATATACTGAAGGACTAAACGGCACCTTTGAGCTTGCGGTAAATGTCGGGAATCCTGAAAATGTCGATGAAACCTATAGTAAAATCCTTTCATCCGGCGGTAAATCGGTATATGCTCCGAGAAATGAACCGTGGAAAATGCGTTCTGCAATGATTGCTGATCCTGAAGGCAATCTTATCGAGATAGCCTCTGATTTCTGGAACTGATCCTGCAAAGGAATATGAATTACAGTCAAATACCTGAATTATCTCAGGTTATAGAGGCTGCATTTACTGAACCGGAAAAAATTTATATTAAAAGCCTGTTAAGGAGACCATATGTTTTTGGAAATATTTCTGATCGCACTGCTTGCAGGAATTTCACCTGGTCCTGATTTTTTTATAGTTACCCGGAATTCATTGGGTTTTGGTAAAAAAGCCGGCATTGCTTCAGCCGCAGGAATTGCAGCAGCATTACTGATTCATGCTTCATATTCAATATTTGGTCTGACTGTAATAATGAATAACTACCGTCTTTTATTTACAATAATTCAATTATCCGGAGCATGTTACCTTGCTTATCTTGGAATTACTGCCATCATAAGTCTGTTCAGAAAAACAAAAAATACTTCATCACCTGAAGAAAAGCAAATGCAGGTAAAAAGTATTTCAAAAGCTTTTACAAACGGATTTTTATGCAACATTCTGAATCCGAAAGCATATATATTTTTTCTGAGTATTTTTTCGCAATTCATGTCTCCGTCAACACCGGTGTGGATCGAGTGGATGTACGGTTTAGAAGTGGTTGCCGTTATCGGATTATGGTTTGTCGTTCTGTCATTGATCATTTCATCCGCTGTGTTTAAAAAAGCTTATTTAAAAATGAGTAAATGGATTGAAGGTTTCTTCGGAGCAGTGCTGATATTTTTCGCTCTGAAAATCGGGAAGTCCGCTATCTCGGGAAGCTAAAACAATTAATAATGAACAATGAAAAATGAATAATGAATAATATTCAACACAAATACATAACAGTTCACGCAAACACGCAAAGGTCGCTGAGTTTGTTAAAAGGCAATGGAGTTAATCTTTCATTTTAAAACTTTTATTTTTTCACACATATTGACTTGTTACACATGTAGAATTTCCTGATTGACAATTAACCGGCTGAAAATAAAAAATCATTTTATCCGGTTGTTTCATTAAAAACATCCGGAAGCTCAGGTATATTCTGACCGCTTAAACAGATACATTTAAACAGGGAGTTTTAATGAAAAAATATACAGTTCTTTTTTTGGTTCTTCTTTTACAGACTATGCTGATCTCATGTAAGAAAACATCAGAGCAGGGCTATGAATCACCAATTGCAGGTACCCTGCGCTATGTACCTGCCGGATTATTTCACCGCGATGAAAATTCCGCAAATACAACAGGTGTTTCCGCTTTCAGAATCGCCGAGCATGAGATTACCCGTGAACAGTTTCTTAATGTGATGGGAGCTGATCCAAGTGATACGGCTTTTTCAGGAGGGATAACTGATCCGGTACAGAATGTAAACTGGTACATGGCAATTGCATTCTGCAATAAACTCAGTATAAAAGAGAAGCTGCTGCCGGTTTATTCTGTCGCAGGAGTGGATTTTTCTCTGCTGAAATTTGAGGATATTCCCGTAACTGAAAATGAAACCTGGAATTCCGTCTCAGCGGATGCGGCGGCAAACGGATACCGTCTGCCGACAGAAGCCGAATGGCAGTGGGCTGCAATGGGAGCGGAGGATAAAAAAGATAAGCCTTTTGCCGGAAGTACATCCGGCAGTAACATTGATGACTATGCCTGGTATTATAACAATTCCGGAGATAAATATATTTCCGATGAATGGAACTGGAATGAAGTCGAGAGAAACAGAAACAGAACGCATTCCGCCGGTGAAAAAAAACCGAATGAGCTCGGTCTTTACGACATGAGCGGGAACGTGTGGGAACTCTGCTGGGATCTGTACGGGGCATATCCGTCAGGACCTGTTGCTGATTACCGCGGAGCATCATCCGGAAAGCAGAGAACATTCCGGGGCGGCGGATGGTATGACAGTGCTTCGTACTGCGGACTTGAATTCCGTTACATTATTAATCCAGAATTTCAGCAGTACAATACCGGTTTCAGGGTTGCGAGGAATTAGGAGGGCAATTAATAACGAACAATTAATAATGAATAATGAACAAGGAATGATGTTTTGCTCTTTGATTCATTGCATACTATTATAAATTTTATTATTTCTTTTTATTAGATGATGCCGGATGGTTTTGTCTTATATATGCCAGTTGCTCTTCAGTTAAATCAGGAGCATTTTCATCTAAATATTCATTTTCAATTAAATAACTATACTGCTTCTTCGTTACTTCGATACTCTGTATCCCTGTATATTCTTCAAAAGGAACATCTTCAATTTTCTGATAATAATTATTATTTATACTATAAACAATTTTGTTATCTTTGAAACTTTTAATCAATACTATATAGTAAAGAGTATCATTTCTACCGTATTTATATATTTCAGGGGACAAATCAATCGAGTATTTATAAGCAAGTTTTTTAACATCTGGACTTATGGCTTTCTCTGACAAAGCTAAAGCACCAAGAGATAAATGAATGCTATAATTATTAAATCGGTTTTTAACTAATTCAAAATTTGACATATATATATAATAATATTTCGTTGTTTTTGACTTAAAATTATTTTCTTGCCAATATGCATTAATTTCTCCAGATGGTAATTTGCTACTAATAAAGCCATAAGATAGCATATAAGCACCGCTATCTCCAGTACTACTATATAACCAATATTCTCCAAGCTTAACATGTCCACGCACACTACCATAATCAGGAGATGTAAATGTATTTGTAGTTAAATAATAATCGACTGAATTTGTAAAAAATTTCCCATTAATATATGACCACGAAATTATTGACATCCAGAATAAAAGCGGTAAAAGAAATATAAATCTAACAACATTCCTACTTTCTTTCCATGTTCCTATTCCAAGTAGCAATGAAATGATTGAAAGTACCAAGCTAATTCCATAAAAAATCATATAGAAAATACCTTTACCAATCCCGGTTGGATCACTTGTATATATTTCAGGTGTTATAATTTCCTG
>JAFGJZ010000003.1 GCA_016928815.1 Spirochaetota bacterium | reverse complement strand
GTTGATAAACCGCCGTGTACCGGACGGTATGCACGGTGGTGTGAGAGGTCGACTGACAAACTAACTGTCAGTCTCCTACTCGATTTTAAAGGGCAGTTATTGGAATAATATATAAATTATGTAATATGAGCCGGTAATTTTTTACGTTGGTTCCTTTATATCTAGTCTTTTCTTGAATTTTACTGCATAGCGCTGAATTTTATTAAAATAACTATCATAACTATTAAATGTAACTTTCTTTTTAAATGATTCTGTCACATTTTCATATTTATTCAATAACTTTTTCCAAAATAAGACAAAAGCGATAAAAGCCATTTTAGAAATACTTAATTTATATTTCTGCCGGGCTTTACTGAATGTTTCAATTTCTTCCGGTGATAATGAATAATAAAATGTTTCCCAGTGATCTGGGGAATGATCCTGATATTCCGTCAGTATATTGGTGAATGCAGAACATTTTGCATTCTTTAAGAGCAATTTTATAAGATCTTTAAAAATTTTTTCTTTTGAAATATTGAATTTGCAGCCTGTATAATTTATTACATCGTAAAATTTCCCATCCATGTTTGCAGAAGTATGTTTCATTTGGCATAATCCTCCTCATTATATAACGTATCTGGAGAATCAATTTGTAAAAAAATTTGTAGAAACCTGAATTTTTTTTCATATCTGAATGGGGTAAATAATAAAAGAAAACAGGATAATGTAATTAATCTTAGAATAAAAAAAAGAAGAGTTGCAACTCTTCTTTACAATGATCAGCATTTAATCCGTATTATTCTCCGCAGCAGCAGCCTTTATCTCCGCATCCTTCAGAATCATCATCACAACCGCATGATTCGCCGCACCCGCATTTCTTCTGAACAGCTTCTTCGCTGATACCCATAAGTTTTAATTTAAAATTCAGATCTTTTCCGGCAAGAGGATGGTTGAAATCAAGAAAAACTGAATCTTCTGTTACTTCCTTAATCAATGCAGGTGCATGACTGCCGTTTTCAAGAAGTACATGAATTGTCATTCCTTCCTGTGGAGGAAGTGACTTTTCAACTTCAGTGCGGGCAACTTTCTGGATCATATCTTCATTGTATTGACCATATGCATCATCTGCTTTTATCGCAATTTCTTTTTCATCATTAATCTGCATTGATTTTATTGCTTCTTCAAATGCTGGAATAACCATTGAACTCCCGATTTGAAATTCAAGAGGATCTCTGTCTATGGAGCTGTCAAAAACTTCACCGTCATTCAGTGTCCCTGTGTAATGAACCTGGGCAAACATACCGTTTTCTATCATATTTTCTCCTTTAATTGTATTTTCTATGGAAAGTCAGGCCGGATGCGGATATTTTAAAATAAATGGTGTTATTGTCAACAAAAGAATAATTAAAAAAAGGTCAGATCCATTTTCCAGTATGGATATTCTCTTATGAATTTCATTGTGATTCCATTTGACATCATAATTTCAGCAGACGTTTCATTTCTGATTATTTTGGAAACTGCTTCAGATGTAAGAGCTTTGTGAAGATCAGTTTTATTTGCTTTCATGAATATAAACTGAATTTTAATTAAATCAGCAGTTGAAATGTTTTTTAATGCATCCGGTTTCAGACCATAGTAGGATGCAAATCCTTTTCTGCTGTTTTCATCCATGTCGGAAATTTTATTTCTAGCTTCGTTTATTTTAATTAAGCTTTCTTTTGACAGTAATGTCAGAAATATCTCTATATTGTCATCGGCATAGGCTTTTTTAATTTCAATAAAAGAATCTTCGGGTGTTACCGGGCCTGATGGTTTACATGAGATAAAAATTGTAAATACTATAAAATATTTCAGTAAATACATGTTACAGGTTTTCCTGGAATAATTATCATATTATCAATAAGTCTGGTTTTTCCGAAGAATGCCGCAATGGCAAGTACACTTTTACGGTCAATAATGTTTGTTTCCTGAAGTGTTTCATAATCAACAATGGAAATATAATCGACATTTTCGGGTTTCCCTTCATTATTAACAATTGAAGCTACTGCATGTTTAATTTCGGTACTGTTTGTTACACCTGTTTTAATTATTGAATCCGCCATTTTTATTGATTTGATTATTGAAAGAGCTCTTTCCCGTTCCTTTTCGCTTAAACGGACATTTCTGGAACTTAGTGCAAGACCGTCTATATCCCTGATAATAGGGGCAAAAATTATTTTTACAGGGAAATTTAAATCATATACCATTTTCTCAATGCATCTTGCCTGTTGAATATCTTTTTGTCCGAATACTGCTAAATCCGGCTGAATAATATTAAAAAATTTTGCTACAACAGTAAAGACTCCTTTGAAATGTCCCGGTCTGAAGGCACCGCAGAGCATATCTGTAAGTTTTATTACCTCGATGGCAGTTAGCTGATTATTATACATTTCATTTTCATCAGGTATAAAAACAAGGTCAATTCCGGACTGTTCAGCTTTTTTTATGTCAGACATCGTTTCAACCGGATATGCTTCAAAATCAGATTTATCGTTAAACTGAATTCTGTTTACAAAAATACTCATAACATGAAAATCTGCATGCTGCTTTGAAATGTCAACAAGAGAAAGATGCCCGTCATGAAGTGCTCCCATTGTGGGTATAAACCCTATTCTTTTTTTATGCAGTTTCTGCTCGTTTATGATTTTTCTTATTTCATCAATATTTTTTGATATGATCACTGGTTACCTGCTTTTTTTTCAGCTGCTATTATCATCATATCACCTGAAAAGAATAATTTTGCCGCATAATCGCATATGGTTTTTAAAAATCTGTATTTGGAATTTATTCCGCTTCCATAAGTGCGGTATTTAATAATTTTAAATCCATTATCGGATAAAAGTTTTTTAAGATTTTTCTCCGTAAAGAAAAAAATATGTTCCGGAAAATTATAATACCGCCAGTTTTTTGAAAAAAATATTTTAAAATTAAAAATTCCTGTCCTGCATGTTGAAAGATATAATTGTCCATGTTCTTTGAGATCGGAATGAATTTTTTGTATAAACTTTTCCGGTTTTCTCAGATGCTCTATTGTGGCCCACATTGTAATTAAATCGAATTTTTCCCTGTATTCTGTTTTCAGATAGTTGCCGTTTTTAACACTTAATTTCAATTCGTTTACTGCAAATTCCGTGCAGGGAGCGGAAACATCAATTCCGTTTGCGTCCCAACCGGCATTTTTCATATAATTTACAAAGTAACCTGCGGCGCATCCGATATCCAGTGACCGTCCCTTGTTGCCGCAATTTTTGCTAAGTTTTTTAAATCCGAGATTTTCAATATTCAGTTTGAAAACACGTTCAATTTCATTTCTGATATTGTCTGAAAAATAGTTATCATAACCTCTGTCAGTACGTTTTGAAAAATATGAAATATTATAACATTCTTCGAGAACAGTTTCAGATGGAACCGGATATAAAAATTCCAGGGAACAATCCGGACATTTATGCAGGTGGAATTGCTTTATTTCTCCCTTTTTAAATAACGGTAAAAATGAAGTGTTTCCGCAGATGATGCATTTATAGTCTTTCATAAAAAAAATAATTTGATAATCTCCGTATTTAATATAATATAATGGTTATCCTGAATGGAAATTTGTCAAATATATTATATGGTAGAATGAATCTTAAATTTTCCGGAGAAATACTTGTACTTTCTGAAAATGAATCAGCGGAATTGGTCTTTTCTTCAGCTGGCGGGCAGTGCATATATCCAGTATTTAAATCCAATGAAAATATATACAGGTTAAGTAATGTAAAAAAAGCTGCGCAATCAAATGGTAATTTTATTTTTCTCCGGCAGAATCTGAATAGTTATATTTCTGAACGGGGAGTGCCTTCTCTTGTTATTATTGATTTTGAAAATGATTTTTCATCAATTACCGATGACAGTCATGTGATTATGAAGACGGTTTTTCTTACATTTATAATTCTGAGCATGACCAGGCAATATGAGAATATACTGCTAAACCTGATAATTTTTTATAAACCTGACAAGGAAAATATAATTTCCGGTTTAAATGATAAAAAAGAGAATATTTTATCTGCATTAAAAGTATCAAATGAAAAAATAGCCAGCCGCATTAAAGCACTACAGAGTAATAAAACGGAATTTAATTCTCTGTTTAATATTTTTTTTGAAAATTCATCATCTGATATCCATCAGATAAAAAAAGATCTTCTGCTGTTTTCAAAAATGACAGAGGGGAAGGTCAGATTACTTGTTAACAGTTTAAAAAACAGATCAGGTGAGGTCAGTAATAAATCAGGTTTGCCTGCTGAAGTATATATGCGGATTGGCAATAAATATTTCATGAATGGAGAACAAAGCGATTACATAAGTTATTTTGGAAAAATCAGTGAAGACGGCATTTATATCTCAGGGCTCTGGAACAGTTCAACAAATAAGGATGTTGTAGTTAAAATTAAAAAAACGGCCATTTTACTGGTAAAATCTGATAATTTTACCGGCAGTATTAATTTTCATCTAAATGATGATTGCAGGCTCGACGGTCTTATTGCATCTTCCATTACTCAGTTTACGGTAAATGAATTTAAAAATATAGATTGCAGGTTTTTTGTTTCTGATTCCAACTATGCGGTTTTATCCAATTCCAATGCCTTCTCTTTGATAAGGAAAATTGTTTTCAGGAAATCTTAAAAGATCAGTCATTAGCAAGTGCTTCAACAGGCTTCAGATCAGAAGCTTTCAGTGCCGGAAATATTCCGAAAATCATACCGACCAGCGCTGAAAATAAGGTTGATACAATAATAGAAATAATTGATAAAATAAACGGCCAGTCTGCAATAATTACTATTAAATAATATAGTGACAGACCGAATGTAATTCCGATTATACCGCCGATTGAACATAGAATTACTGATTCAAGCAGAAACTGTACTATGATGTCATGTTTTTTTGCGCCGATTGCCATTCTGATTCCAATTTCACGTATCCTTTCATTGACGCTCGCAAGCATGATGTTCATAATGCCTATGCCCCCGACAAACAGCGATATTGAAGCTACAACTACCATGAGATAAGTCAGCAGTTTTGAGATTATTTTTGCCAGGAAAACTTTTTCTCTTGTTGTCTGAATCAAAAAGGTCTCTTTTTCATTAGGAAGCAGATTAAACTTATTTCTGAAATAATCACGTATGGTATTTACCATCGTACTTTCATATAATTCATCTGTGACACTGACATACAGTCTCTGGTAATTACTGCTGTCGAAAAATAATTTACTGCAGGTGGTCACAGGGATTATGATTATATTGTCATAATTTACATTTGTAAATCCCTTTCCCAGTGATTTTACGGTTCCGATAACAGTAAAAAGACGGTTGTTATAACGGATTGTTTTATTAATCGGATTCTGACCGGGAAAAAATTCTTCAACAAGATTATTACCGATAATTGCCACATTTCTCTTCTGAAAAATTTCATTTGCATTGAATTTTCTTCCGTTCTCAATTTCCCATTCTTTCATTATGAAAAAATCATTTTCAACGCCGTATAATTTTACTTTGCGGATTTTTTTCTGCATATAGCTGCATTCACCCTGTGAGTTAATTACGGGAGTAATGTATTTTATATGCGGGACAGATGCCCTTATTTTATTAATATCATTTTGTGACAGCCATGGATTGTCTTCCATTAAAAATTCAGCGGCGTTCTCGCCATAAGTTGTAATTTTTGTTGAAATCAGAATTTTGGCACTATTGCTTAATCCGATTATGGATATAACGGAAGTAATACCTATTACTATTCCTGTAACGGAAAGCAAAGACCGCATTTTATTTCTTATCAGTGATTTAAATGCGGTCTTTATATATAGAAATGTTTTGGTAATATTTATCATCTTTTTAAATTATACAACAAGATGCAGTTTCTGCTGATTTAACATGCTATTCTTTTCCGTTTTGATGAAATTATCAAGTATTTTTTCAAAATCAAAATTTTCCAAAACATGTTTTCTTGATCCATGTGCAAGATGAAGATATTTATGGCTGTTGTTTTCAATATGCATGACCATTTCATCAATTTTTTCTTTCCAGAGTTCAAGACTTCCCGTATCAAGGATATATCCTGTTTCAGCATCTTTCACGATGTTTTTAGGTCCTCCTGTCTGGGATACAAGTGCCGGTGTACCGCAGGCGAGTGCTTCCAGTACTACCATTCCGAATGTATCTGTTTCACTTGGGAAAACAAGCAGGTCGCTTGCCGAATAGATTTCCGGCAGTAATTTATTCGGAATTGTTCCCAGAAAGAAGAAATTTGCTTTTTCCGAATATTTTTCTTTAAGAGTCTGCAGATACGGACCGTCACCTGCAAAAATAAGATTAACATTCTTATTTTTATTCATGACAGGAGTTATGGCTTCGATCATAAAATCAATATTTTTATCTTCTGAAATACGTCCTGCAAATAAAAGATTTATGCCTTCCGGGATTGAATATTTTATCTGAACAAGTTTTTTTGAATTCTCAATAGGTTTAAAGATATCTGTGTTTATTCCGCGGTGGAAAATATCCATCATTTTTCTGTCGAATCCGCGTTTCATCAGAATATCAATATACTCTGCTGAAGGTACAAGTATTTTATCAGAGGCTTCATGAAACCATTTTGTATATACTTCTATTGCGGATACAAGAGGTGAATCCTCGCCGATAATGTTTTTCGCCTGCATTGTAAAGTCCGTATGGTAAACTGTCGTACATTTTATTCCGAATAATTTTGCAAACAGAAGGCCGAACAGACCCACAACACTTGGAGATGAAATGAAAATTTCATCAGGCTGATATTTATAAAGCGTGTCGATCATTTTTAGAAAAGACGGTACTTTAACTTTAAGATTTTCGTAGTAAGGCAGTTTGAAATTAAACATCGGAACAAGATTAATAAGGTTAGGAGGAAGTGTATCATCAAATTCATCCTCAAGTACTGAAGATACAATATGTATGTCATCTCCTCTTTTATGTGCAAGCCATCCGATATTTTTCAATGTAACCGAGACTCCGTTCAGGTCATTAATGGTATCCGTAAACCACAGAATTCTTTTTTTATTGTCTTCACGGTTTTTCAGAAAATGCGAGGCAACTTTTTTGTTAAAAGAAAAATCCTTATTCATGTATTTTACTGCAAATAATATAGGAGTATATACAAGAATTACACCGGTAAGTTTAGGAATGAGGTTCAATGCGCCTTTTAAATTTCCCTTTTCAATTCCATTAATAACGGAAGAAATAAACGCTTTTATAATTTCATCAGTTATTTCAGTAATTTTTGAATACAAGGCGCTTAATTTTTCATCAAGTGTACTGAAAGGTTTTTCGGCTTCAGTTAAAAGTCCCGCAACCATTTTGTGAAAATGCTTTTCAGATTTTTTAATTCTGTATATCTTGTACATGTTTTTCAGGGAAAATTTGGTGTTATGAAATATAAAATCAAATATCTGATTTATCAGTCCTTCAGCAGGTGCAGTACTTCTATTCAGAAAATTATCTCTGGCGACTTTAAAAAGATGAAATGCATATGTTTTGTGGTCCTGGCAGCGACCGGCAATCTGAGTTGTTTTGTTCAGAATTGCTGAAGAAATTTCATCTACGGTCTGAGCAGAAATCAGTGTATATGTGCTTCCTATAAAAAGACCTGAGTGATCATCGCCTCCGGCAGTCATTCCCTTTTTAGATGGATCCTGACTGAAAGGTTTTATGCCGTATTTAACTGCGATTTTATTCATGTCGCTGTCATTCAGATTTGAAAGTACATCACGGAAATTCTGATTGATTATCCTGTTGCCGTTTCCGTTAAGACCTTCAAAAATATCAAACAGAATCAGAAGTTTTTCAATATGTTTAATTGTAAGTTTTTTATTAAGTCTGTATGTTGCGTGTGCTACTGAATGAGCCAGATTACGGCTTTTCAGGTAATCACGGAATTTATATATGTCAGTTCTGATGTCGTTGAATTCATTAAACTGTTCTTCTGTAAAGCCGTATACAAGAATATGGACAGGGCATCCGTCTTCAGGAAAAAAAGCAGTGGTTTCCACTCCCATAATAACTTTGTCGGGGTATTTCTGTTTTATCTCAAGACAGCCGGTTATAGTGTCATGATCTGTGATTGTGACAAAATCCATACCTCTTTCAATTGCAGTTTTATATATATATTCAGGTTCAACATACGATTCCTGTGATCCTAGCGCTTTAATGATGGGATTTTGAGAATGACTTGAATATTTGGAATGTACATGCAGATCTATTTTTTTCATATGTTTCTCCAGAACGTTTTAAGTAAAAAGATTTTCAGATTATATTAAAACCCGTCAGTTTTTATTTTTTGCAGCAAAAGTATTGTTGATTTTAATTTCATCATGTGAACTGTTGAGTCTGTAAAAAAGATATTCGAGAATTATCCATAAAAGGATGCTTGACCAGAAAATCAGTATTATCTGTATTATTGTATTGTTCATTTTTTTTCTCCTTAATCTTTTGTAACTAATGAAGCAAAAAGCATGCCATATTTTTAAAATCCAATGTCTAAATTTAGCCGCTTATTCCTTTTTTTTGCAGCTTAAAGATAGGTTGCGTGAGGTTATTTGCCAGGTCGACACTCATAAAAAACGCTGTGTATCATTAATGCGACATGCAGTATCATATTAATCCTGAATTCAGGCAACGGGATTAATATTGAAAATAATCTTGCTAAATTAACGATATAGAATAATATGACAATATCACGATTTTCAGGATATGGAATGACTTCATATAAAAAACGGATTATATTAAAAGCAGCCGGCGGGATTTTCGGTCTGGTACTGATAGTATTGCTGCTTAAAAAAACTGACATTAATCAGCTGCTGTCTCAAATGAGAATTATAAATTTTAATTTTTTTTGGGTCATTGGCGTTACTTTTATATCCCAATTGATGGGTTCTTTAGGCTGGCAGTATTCTCTTCTGGAGAATATTCCGTTTAAAAAAACCGCTTCTTTCTATTCAATCAGACTTGCAGGGGAGAGTCTGGCACAGATAAACCCCGCATCATTTGTTGCCGGAGATACGCTTAAGGCTGTTTTATTGAAGCATATTAATAATATTAATTATAAAAGCGGCGCAATGTCTCTTCTTCTCTGGCGGATAATGTATATTCTTTCGACCGGATTTCTGCTTGTTTTTTCTGTTATTTTTATTTTTAATGATCTTGATTATGCAAATCTTAAAACTGTAAGTATGGCAATTGCCGGATTTGTGCTGCTCTTATTTATTTACATATTTCATTCATTGAAATATGAGAGGGGTGTTTTTGCATTATTTGCTGATGCCCTTAATGCATGTTTGGGAAGATTTAAATTTGTCATAAATGCAGTGAAAAATCTGAATGAAATTGACCGCGATATGGTGCAGTTTTATCATTCTAAAAAGAAAAATTTCTACAGTGTTTTTTTTCTGACAATTCTGCACAGGGTCATAGGTTCGCTTGAGTACTATGTCATTCTGACGGTTCTTGGAATGAACATCAGCATTTTTACATGCATAGTTTTTGATACTGCAACCCTGCTTTTCAGATCGGCAGGTTTTTTTATTCCCGGGCAGCTCGGACTTGAGGAGTTCGGCAATAAACTGATGTTTTCAATAGCAGGTATTCCCGGAAATGAAACATGGCTTACAGTTTCCGTAATTCGCAGAGCGCGCCAGATTTTCTGGATACTTGCAGGTTTTTTTGTTTATCTTGTTATTTCAGGAGATTTCAAAGATAAAATTAAAGTTGAAAGTGAAAATTTTAATCATTAATTTCCCGGTTATTTTTAAGACAAGGATATTTACCAATTATGATTTATTCATTGCAGGATAAGTTTAAGACTGTTCTTTACAGCAGACTGTGGTTTCTGTTTTTTATTATTCTTCTTATGTTTTTTACTTCTCTCAGGATAATAAGAATAAATGCAGATGCTAATCAGGATTTAAGTATTTCGGCAGCCTTGTATACCGATGAAGGTTTTAAGGCATACTCTCCGCGTAATTTTATTCTTCACGGCAAATGGAACTGGTCGCCGGAGGATAAGTATCAGAGCTGGCATGACGGTTCTCCCGTAATTACCTATATTTATCTTGAGTTTTTCAGACTTTTCGGTATCAGCTATAAATCAATACGGTATCTTAATATTATTGCCTCATTTTTAACTATGATTTTTCTTTTCTTTTTTGTTAAAAGAAATTATGATATCTATACTGCATTTATAGCTCTCACTCTTTTTGGAATCAGTAATTTCATTATCATGTATAATCGTCAGGGATTTTTTGAAAACTTTGTAAATTTGTTCCTCATGATAGTTGTATACTGTTCCGTCGAGGTATTCAAAAAAAGAAGAGCAATGATCTTGAGAATCGGAAAAGACAGATCATGGCCCTTTAAGGATTTTTTAAAACTGTTTTTTTATGTATTTTTTGCTTTTGCAGCGTCAATTGCCGGAATTTATACGAAACAGTCAATTTTAATTGTTCCTAATGCCCTTATTTCATTTTTCTTTCTGTATTATTTCTATTCGCGTCACAGATTAAGCCGTTTTGTAATCCATCTTTTTTATGCAATAGTTGCAGCCATTATGTTTGCCTATATAATAATTGCTCATTTCGGATGGTTTGAAAATATTTTAAAGCAGATTTTTGCCCATAAAATCCTGAATATTGACGTTAAGTTTTTAATGCCGCTTAATGCAAAGGTAGCGAATTTTGATCCCATTTATCTGACATTTTTTAAAAGTCTTTATATCGAATTTGTCTATCTTCAGCCGCTGCTGTTTTTTTCAGCAATTTATTTCGCTTTGCACAGTTATTATAAATTTTTATATGAAGATATTCTTGAAGGACTTGATGTTGTTCTTTCAACATGGTTTCTTTTTTCTTTTCTGTTTCTGGCCATAATGAAATATCATCCTTCCAGATATTATCTGATAATAGTAATTCCTGTTGTTATCCTTTCAGCCAGATTTATTGCACAGGGAGTAAAGGAAAATATATCCACCTTGCTTTATCCGGTAAAAAGGATTTCCTTCAGACGAGTAATGATTTCATTATTCTGGATTTATCTGATATTTTATCTCGGACTTTCTTTTCTGCTGAACCTCATACCTTTTGAAATCAGGAAAAAAACATATAGTTTCATTTATCAGTGCACTCTTGACGGTGAAATGTACAAGGTTATTCCTATTGCGGCTGCGCTTGTTGTGTATGTCGGTTTGGTTTTTTTTGCACTTTTCCGTTTCATTCCTTTTGTCAGGAATCAGTTTACAAACAGGAAATTTTTTGAAGTAATTCTGGTACTTATAATTCTATTTCAATCATATCAGTATATTCACTGGGTCATATTCAGTAAAAATAATCTGTATGACGCTTCTGTGAAAATCGGTAAAATATTTCCCGAAGATTCAATTCTTGTCGGCAGCTGGGGAGCCGGTCTGGCAATAGAAAATAAGCTTAACCCGCTTGTCATTCAGGGAAACATGAGTTATAATTCGGATAAGTTTGATAATTTACTTAAGACAGGACGGTTCCCGGTTTATGAGCTTGTTAACGGAAAAGTAATCGTGGTATATAAAAAAAATCTGCCTGTTTATTTTTTTGTAGGTAAAAACCAGCCGAGTGATCTTAAAATGATAAAAGCTTACAGGGAATATCTGACTCCTGACCGGAAAATGGCTGAATTTAATTTCGGATTATATGATGTGGAGATGTATAAGGTCAGGTGATTTCAAAAGCAATTCTGCAAAGTTTACTTCTTTTCTTGACAGAACAAATGACATCTGATTACTATTTAAAATCAGCATTTTAATTAAATCTTACTAGGAGATGTTTATGAAAATTAATGATTTCGGACAGGCACTCGGAAAAAAAATAAGTTGTTTTACTTTGGAAAATGATGTTATTTCTCTTTCAGTGATAAATTTCGGTGCGCGTATTCATGAGCTTAAGGTGAAAACCGGATCGAATGACGTTGATGTCGTTCTGGGATGTAAAAACATTGACGGCTATGTGAATGACACTATTTTTCTCGGAGCAACCATCGGGCGCTTTGCGAACAGAATAGGCGGAGCTGCTTTTTCAATCAATGGCAAAAAATACCAGCTGGATAAAAGTGAAGGTGAAAATACTCTTCATGGAGGATTAACCGGTTTTCATAACGTTGTCTGGGATTCTGAAGTCATTGATGATAATAAGGTAAGGTTCAGCTATGTAAGCAAGGATGGGGAAAGCGGTTTTCCCGGAAATCTGAAAGTGCATACTTATTATTCAATTTCACCTGCCGGAGAGGTAATCATCGATTTCGAAGCTGAAACCGATATAACGACTGTCGTAAATATGACCAATCATGCCTATTTTAATCTTAACGGTGAGGCATCCGGAAACATTTTGGATCATAAAATACAGATTAATTCTGATTTCATTACCGAGGTTGATTCAGCACTAATACCTACCGGTAAAATTCTGCCTGTCGATTCAATTTATGATTTTAAAAAGGCTGGAGTTATTAAGGACAGATTTACTTCAGGATTTGATAATTTTGATGCAAATTATGTTGCAAGCGGGAATATAAATAAATGTTCTGCAGAAGTTGAAGGGGAAAAAACAGGAATAAAGCTGCGTGTATATTCAGACCAGCCTGGAATTCAATTCTATTCAGGAAAGTTTGTTAATGTGCCCGCCGGTAAATCAGGTACATCACATAAGGCTTTTGACGGTTTCTGTCTTGAACCTCAGAATTATCCGGATGCGCCGAATCATGCTGATTTTCCTTCTTCAGTTCTTAATCCGGGAGAAAAGTATCAAAAAAGGATTATATTTGCTTTACAGAAATGAGCGGTAATTTATAAGAATCCAGTAAATTATCTGGTTTTATGTCTGTAAAATTTTTGATATCGGGTGTGTGATGAAAAAATCTGAAGTCTTGGGCAGATGGACAGTTGACAAGTCGATTGACCTCTATGGAATAAAAAACTGGGGTGCTGATTATTTTTCCGTCAATGAAAAGGGTGAGGTTGTGGTTACTCCTTTCGGGAAAAACAGCAATGTTCATATAAGTCTTCTGGATGTTGTTTCAGGATTAAAGGAACGGGGACTCGAAATGCCCGTTCTTCTCCGATTTGAAAATATACTTGATTCACAGATATCATACCTTAATGAATCCTTCCGACGGGCTATAAAAGCTAATAATTACCGGGGTAAATACAGGGGTGTATATCCCATAAAAGTTAATCAGCAGCAGCAGGTTCTTGAGGAAATTACGCGTTTCGGAAAGAGATATCATCATGGACTGGAAGTGGGAAGCAAAGCGGAACTGATTGCGGCGCTGTCAGTATTCGATGATGATGATGCATGTCTTATCTGTAACGGCTATAAGGATGAGGAATTTATTTCACTTGGTTTATATGCCGTTAAAATGGGTTTCAGATGTTTTTTCGTTATTGAAACGCCAAGCGAACTTGAACTGATTATGAAGCAGTCTGAAATAATCGGAGTGAAACCCAATATTGGTGTAAGAATTAAGCTTTCTTCAAAAGCCGGCGGACACTGGACAGAGTCGGGCGGAGACCGCAGTATTTTCGGTCTTAATACGGCTCAGATTATTGAAGTCGTGGATTCCTTAAAAAAATGCGGCATGCTGGATTGCCTTCAGCTTCTTCATTATCATCTCGGATCCCAGGTGCCTAATATACGTGACATACGTATGGCAGTTGTTGAAGCTTCCAGAATTTATGCGGAACTGGTCAAAGAGGGCTGTAAAATGGGCTATCTTGATCTTGGAGGCGGTTTGGCTGTCGATTATGACGGATCAAAAACAAATTTTACCAACAGCAGAAATTATTCAATTGATGAATATTGTGCCGATGTCATTGAACAGGTAATGAGCGTCATGGATGATGCGGAGATTGAGCATCCCATCATCGTTACGGAATCGGGAAGAGCAACGGTTGCCTATTATTCGGTTCTTCTTTTTAACGTTCTTGACGTCACAAATTTTGAACCCGGGGAAATACCTGAAGCACCGCCTGCAGACTGTCATGAACTGATTGAAAATCTTTATGATGTAATGAATTCCCTTAAATTAAAGAATCTGCAGGAATGCTATAATGATGCTTTATATTACCGTGATGAAGTACGTGAGTTTTTCAAGCACGGCAGGATTTCTCTCAGGGAGAGGTCATTTGCCGAAAATATATTCTGGGGAATAATCAATAAGATTGCAGATGAAAAAAACAGACTGAAACATGTTCCTCCCGATCTTGACGGGATTGATTCCGCAATAGCTGATATTTACTATTGCAACTTTTCACTTTTCCAGTCCGTTCCGGACAGCTGGGCGATTGACCAGCTTTTCCCGATCATGCCGATACACCGGCTTACTGAAATGCCGACGCGTGATGCGGTGCTTGCTGACATTACATGCGACTGTGACGGTAAAATCGACAGTTTCATCGGTCTGCATGATATTGAAAAAACCCTGCCTCTGCATGAACTTAAAAACGGAGATGAATATTTTCTGAGTACATTCCTTCTGGGGGCATATCAGGAGACGCTTGGTGATCTCCATAATCTGTTCGGCGACACAAACGTGGCAAGCATTCATGTTTATGAGAATGGAGATTATGATTTTGTAAGGGAAATTGAAGGTGATTCAGTCGCGGATGTCCTGTCCTATGTTGAATATGTTCCCAAGTCTATGGTTGAGCAGTTCAGAAAAACTGCCGAAAAGGCGATCAGGCATGGCAAAATAACCGTTGCCGAGCGCAAGGAGATTATGAATGCTTATGAAACAGGTCTCCGCGGTTATACATATTTCGAAAAATAATGAGAGGTAAATAATGGGAAAAGTACTTATAATCGGTGCCGGCGGGGTTGGTCAGGTTGTGGCGCATAAATGCGCACAGGTCCCTGAAGTTTTTGAAGAAATTACTCTTGCAAGCAGAACAAAGTCCAAATGCGATAAAATTGCTTCTCAGATAAAAAGTAAAATAAATACCGCCGGTGTGGATGCGGACAATGTTCCGGAACTTGTTTCTCTAATAAAGGATGTTAAACCTGATTTAATTATCAACGTAGCACTTCCTTATCAGGATCTTCATATTATGGATGCCTGTCTTGAGACCGGCGTAAATTACATTGATACGGCAAATTATGAACCGCTTGATGAGGCAAGATTCTGTTATAAATGGCAGTGGGATTATCAGAAAAAATTTGAAGATGCCGGAATTATGGCCCTTCTTGGTTCAGGTTTTGATCCAGGTGTCACAAATGTATTTACGGCCTATGCAAAGAAACATCATTTTGATGAAATTCATGAACTCGATATTGTCGATGTCAACGGCGGTAATCACGGGCAGCCGTTCGCCACGAATTTCAATCCTGAAATAAATATCCGTGAAGTTACGGCTGTCTGCCGTCACTGGGAAAACGGAAAATTTATAGAAACTGATGCAATGTCACAGAAGAAAAGTTTTGACTGTCCTGAAGAGGTCGGGACCTATAACATTTACAGAATGTACCACGAAGAACTGGAATCTCTTGTAAAACATTTCCCTGAAATTAAAAAAGCGCAATTCTGGATGAGTTTTTCAGAAAATTATCTGAAACATCTTGAAGTGCTTCAGAATGTAGGTATGACACGTATCGATCCCGTTATCTATGAAGGCCGGGAAATAATCCCTCTCCAGTTTTTGAAAGCAGTTCTGCCAGATCCTTCTTCTCTGGGACCTTTGACAAAAGGAAGAACCTGCATTGGATGCATATGCAAGGGCATTAAGGACGGCAAAGAAAAAAAATACTATGTATATAATATCTGCAATCATGAGGATGCATTTAAGGAAGTACAGTCCCAGGCTATTTCATATACCACTGGTGTTCCTGCAATGATCGGAGGAATGATGGTTATGAAAAAAATCTGGTCAGGAAAGGGTGTCTTTAATATGGAACAGTTTGATCCTGATCCGTTTATGGATGCGCTTAACAGGCATGGTCTTCCATGGAAGGAAACATTTCTTTAATGAACGCTGACAGATATTCCGGATTTAAAACACCTTATTATATTGTTGATGAAATTCTGCTGAAAAAAAATCTGGAAATTCTTGACAGTGTCCAGAAAAAAACCGGCGCAAAGATACTTCTTGCGCTGAAAGGGTTTTCAATGTATTCAACCTTTCCGCTCTTAAGGAAAACTCTTGCGGGAATATGTGCAAGTTCTCCAGACGAGGCAAGACTCGGAAAACTGGAATTTAAAGGTGAAGTTCATTCTTTTGCAGCAGCTTACAGTGATAATGATTTTGATGATCTCCTGAAACTGTCAGATCATATCGTATTTAATTCAATTTCTCAATATGAACATTTCAAGTCCCGTATCCTTGAGACTGAAGGAAAGATTAAATTCGGTTTGAGGATAAATCCGGAACATAGGGAAACGGAAGTTGAGATGTATGATCCGTGCGCACCGGGATCACGTCTGGGGATAACAGCAGCTAATTTCCCTGACACTTTACCTGAATATATTACCGGTCTTCATTTCCATACTCTGTGTGAAAAAAATTCAGATTCTCTTGAGAGAACGCTTGCTGCTGTTGAATATAAATTTTCCCATTTTCTGCAAAAATGCGAATGGATAAATTTCGGCGGCGGACATCATATAACCCGAGATGATTATGATATTGAACTTCTGTGCTCGTTGATTGAACGGACCAGAAAAAAATATAATGTGCAGATCTATCTCGAACCTGGTGAAGCGGTGGCTCTTAATGCCGGATTTCTGGTTGCATCCGTTCTTGATGTGATTTCCAACGATGGGAAAATAGCAATATTGGACACATCCGCCGCAGCACATATGCCGGATGTAATTGAAATGCCCTACAGACCTAATGTTATCGGTTCGGGCAAAGCCGGTGAAAAGAAATTCACTTACAGGCTTGCCGGTCTTTCCTGTCTTGCGGGAGACGTTATCGGAGATTATTCTTTTGATGAACCGCTGAAGACAGGCGATAAACTTGTTTTTACCGATATGGCCATTTATTCCATGGTTAAGAATAATACTTTTAACGGGATCAGACTTCCTGATATTTATTTTTTTAATTCTGAAAACGGTAAGGTTCTGCATAAAAAAACATTTTCGTATGAAGACTTTAAAATGAGGCTTTCATGAATAAAAATCTGAATTTTCTCGGCAGTGAAATTAAAGAAACTTCACCTGATGATGCATTATTTCATGTAATTCCGGCTGCTATGGAAAAATCCGTGTCTTATGGTACAGGAACATCAATGGGACCTGCGGCGCTGATAGCGGCATCCCAGCAGCTTGAGGTTTATGACGGATATTCATGTCCTTCAGATGAAGGAATTTACACGCATCCGTTTATTGACTGCCGCGGTTCAGCGGAGGAAACTGTTAAAATCATATCTTCAGCGGTTTCAAGTGCTGTAAATTCCGGGAAAATTCCGGTTACTCTCGGCGGTGAACATACTGTAACATACGGATGCGTACAGGGATTGAAAAGTGTTTATGATGATTTCGGCGTGATTCAATATGATGCCCATGCTGATTTGAGAGATACATATGAAGGTTCGGGATATTCCCATGCATGTGTAATGAGAAGAATTTTTGAAATGAATGTCCCTTTCTGTCAGATCGGAATCAGAAGCATCTCACCGGCAGAGGTGAATTTCAGAAATGAAAACAGAATAATTCACCATGATGCCAAAGATTTATATGCTAAAAATGATTTTAACATAATTCTTCCTGCAGATTTCCCGCGGAACATATATATTACGGTAGATGTCGACGGACTTGATCCTTCCGTTATTCCGGGAACAGGTACACCCGAGCCCGGCGGGTTATTCTGGTATGATTTTTTTAAAACAGTTGAATCTGTTTCAGCAGGCAGAAAAATAATCGGTTTTGATGTGGTCGAATTCGCACCGATTGAGAATTTTCATACGGCTGAATTTACAGGAGCGAGACTGATTTATAATATGATGGGAATTGTACAGCGGAATCGCCGTGCGGTTTAACCTGAATTGAAAAGATATTATTAATCGGAAGATTGTATTTCCGGAAAAATTCTTTCTAAAACTGCAATGAAATATCAGATTACAGTATTTTTAGCATAGAGCATGTAAATACCCATGTCTGCACAGCTGTCATGTTCT
Organism: Spirochaetota bacterium; assembly: GCA_016928815.1. Taxonomy (GTDB): domain Bacteria; phylum Spirochaetota; class UBA4802; order UBA4802; family JAFGJZ01; genus JAFGJZ01. The sequence continues at coordinate 13,040 of JAFGJZ010000003.1, read as the reverse complement.
CCGATCTGAACATGAAATCCGTTGATTTTCAGAAGATTTATAATGCTTTGAAGCGTATTTGTCCGATCATCAATCCGGTCATATATTGCCATGCTTATCTGGCGGATTTTTACCCAGTCATTTTTTTCGATTCCATTAAGTATTTCAATTTCATGATTTTCAGCACTAAGTTTCAGAAGATCAATCTGCTGAATATTATTTTCTTTAATAACAGTACTGAGAGTGATGAAACGGCATTTAATTTTTTCGGCGGTTTCCAGTTTTTTTAGTATTCTCTTTATGAGAATTTTACGGAATGGAGAAGGAATAATTGAAGCTGACGGATACATCACACAGATCGATTTTTTATAATCCAGTGTATGATTATTTCCGGAGTCACCATATACTATTCCGGATTTTACGGAAAATTCAGGATAAAAATTGAGTATTTTTTCGGACACTGTATCGGAAATACCGAAATTATAACTGTGTATTTCCGCATTGCAATGTTCAAGATTTTTCTGAAGAAGATTATATATTTCAGGTACAGGTTCGAAAGCGAATATTTTAAGATTATTGTATTCAGATGAAATTTTTTTCGAGAATAATCCAAGTCCCGCGCCAACATCAAAAATTAAATTATTATCATTAATTTTAATTCCGTTTCTGATAAATTTGTTTTTTCGGTACGTCTCATCATAGGATAAATATACAGAGATTTTATCGGTATAATAAATTAAATTGCTGTTTTTAAATTTAATTTTTTTCATATATGTCTCTAATATTTATAAAATTTTTGTCAATCGTATTTTAATTACAGCAAATTAAATAATCTATCAGCAGGACATTCTGAATGTGTACCTGAATGAGTCATTCCCGACAATAGCAGACAGATTTTCTATCAGAGTATCTGTTGGATTGATGCAAAAGCACTGATGTGCCTTAATAATTTTTTCCTTATCATGATCAAGCACGTGAAAATAGACCGGAACCTCTCCTTTATTCGATTCCAGTACTGATTTCAGGTTTTCAATCAGGGAATCATCCATGCCGATCGGATCAATATTTATATGAAGAGTTGAAATGGATTTTTTCCTCGCTTCTTTCAGCGGAATAATCTCATTGATGAAGAAAGTCGTCGGTTTGCCGTCCTCAAATTCGACAGATCCGCTTACAAGAACAAGATCCCTGTTCATGAAAGATTCTTTTTCCTCGGGATCAAAATTCTTTTTTCTGTTTTTTGGAAACATCAGTACCGGAATTGCCCCGTCCATGTCTTCAAGAATACCTTTGGCGAATTCACGGTCTTTTTTGGATCTTCTTATTTCAGTCTCTTCAATTATGCCTACAAGCACTGCTTTAACATTTTCATTCTCTGATGATTTTTCATGCAGGTTGGAAATGGAACATGATGAATACTGGCGGATTTCTTTTTCATATTTTGCAAGCGGATGTCCTGATACATACAGACCGACAATTTCCTTTTCAAAAGCGAGTTTTGTATGATCCGGCCAGTCATTTACTGCAGGAAGATCAATAGCCTGATCCTGAACAGACGGACTGTCTACGCCGAAAAGATTGCCCTGGCCGGTTTTTCTGTCATTCTGGAGCTGTCTGGCTGTATCAATTAGTATGTCTATCCCGGTCATCATCTGTGCTCTGTTGCTATGCAGGACATCAAGTGAACCTGATTTTATGAGTGACTCAAGTACACCCTTGTTTACGACAGAGAGATCAATATATTCAAGAAAATCTTTCAATGATTGGAACTCTCCGCGGCTTTCACGTACCGAGACTATATTTTCAATCGCTTTATCTCCGATTCCTTTTATCGCCCTGAAACCGAAACGGATTTTTTCTCCTTCTATGGTAAAATCAAACGAGCTTGTATTTATGGAAGGGGGAAGAACCTCAATGTTTTTGGCCTTTGCATCATTGATGTAAAGAATGATGTCTTTCTGTTCTCCGCTTGAAGCTGACAGTAACGCGGTAAGATATTCGGTTCTGAAATGAGTTTTGAGATAGGCTGTCTGATAGGTTACAAGGCCGTATGCGGCAGCATGGGACTTGTTAAATCCGTATTCTCCGAATTTGGCCATTGCATCATAAAGATCTTCGGCAATTTTCTGGTCAATTTTATTTTCTTTTGCGCCTTTAAGAAACTTGTCTCTCATTGATTGAATTACATCATTCAGTTTTTTCCCCATGGCTTTCCTGAGTTTGTCGGCTTCGGACATTGAGAACCCGCCCATTATTCTGGAAATAAGCATGACCTGTTCCTGATAAACAATGACGCCTAAAGTGTCTTTCAGTACGGGTTCCAGGGATTTATGCGGATATTGTACAAGTTTCGGGTTTCTTTTCCGCTTGACATACTGATCGGCCATGCCTGAATTCAGCGGTCCCGGTCTGTACAGTGCACCAACAGCAATGATATCATCGAAAACGGTGGGATGAATTTTTCTGAGAAGATTCTGCATTCCCTGACTTTCGAGCTGAAAAATTCCGTTTGTATCCGCATCCTGAAGAAGTTTAAAAGTATCTGCATCAGAAAGGTCAATGGATGAAATGTCAAGGTCAATGCCCCGGTTCTGTTTAATAAGTTTCAGGGTCTTGCTTATGATTGTGAGATTCTTAAGACCGAGAAAGTCAATTTTAACAAGACCGGCTTTTTCACAATCACCTTTTTCAAATTGTGAACATATTCCGCCATCCTTTGTATCCTTGTAAAGAGGAACATAATCCGTAATCAGATCTTTTGATATTACGATTCCGCATGCATGGCGGCCGAAGGAACGGATTAAACCTTCAAGTTTAGATGCATTCTGAAGTATAATCTTGTTTTTCTCATTTGAATTCTGGAATTCCTTCAATTCCGGAGATTTTTCAATTGATTCCTGGATGGTTTTTTCTACAACAAATTTAGTAAGTAAATTGGCTTCAGTGAAAGGAAGTTCAAGAGCTCTTGCAACATCCTTCAGGGCCGCTTTGGATGCCATTGTATTGAATGCCATTATCTGTGAAACATGATCATCTCCGTATTTTTTCCGTACATAATCTATGACATCATCACGTCTCTCTCCGCAGAAATCTATATCAATATCAGGCATTTCATTTCTATCCGGGTTTAGAAAACGTTCAAAGATCAGGTTATAATTCAAGGGATTTAATTCCGTAATTCCGAGACAGTACGCTATTATGGAACCGGCTGCCGATCCGCGTCCGGGTCCGACAGGAATTCCCTGCGATTTGGCATATTCTATGAAATCCCAGACAATCAGAAAATAACCGGAAAATCCCATTTTCTGAACAACTGAAAGTTCATATTCAATTCTTTCTTTTACTTCCGACGGAAGAGGTTCTCCGAATCTTTTTGCCGCGCCTTTGTATGTTATTTCGGTAAAATAGGAATCAAGAGTGTGTCCTTCAGGGACTGTAAATTCCGGAAGAACCGGATGACCCAGATTAAGTTCAACATTGCACATTTCAGCGATTTTTGACGTATTGAAAATTGCATCCGGAAAATCCGCAAAAATTTTTTCCATTTCCTGAGCGCTTTTCAGGTAAAACTGGTCAGAGATAAATTTCATTCTCTGGTCATTGGACATTGTTTTACCGGTCTGGACGCAGAGAAGTATTTCATGGGCATATGCATCATCACGGTTCAGATAATGTATGTCATTAGTCGCAATTATGGGAAGATTGAATTCATCGGAAAGTTTCAGCAGTCCCTGGTTTACTATTTTCTGCTCGGGCATTCCGTGATCCTGCAGTTCAAGAAAAAAACGGTCAGGGCCGAAAAGCTCCTTGTACTGTGCTGTAACATGTGCGGCGTCATGCATTCTGTTATTGAGAATTAAATGGGGAATTTCTCCTCCTAGACATGCAGTCGATGCAATAAGACCTTCAGCGTGATCTTTTAAAGTATCAAAGTCGATTCGCGGTTTATAATAAAATCCGTCAAGATAGGCTATAGATGATAGCTTCATCAGATTATTATATCCGGTATTATTTTCAGCAAGAAGAACAAGATGATAATTCGTATGCTGGCCTTTCGGATAATTTCTGTTTTTCAGGTTATCGGGTGCAACATAGAACTCCTGTCCCAGTATCGGTTTAATTCCCTTTTTCTTTGCAGTTGTGTAAAAATCAATCGCACCGCACATATTTCCATGATCGGTTATTGCGATGGCATCCATTCCGAATTCTATGGCTCTGCTAATCAGATTATCAACCGTGACTGCACCGTCCAGTGTGGAATAATGTGTGTGATTGTGAAGGTGAACAAAACCCATAAATTCTCCATGAAAATATTAATAGTGAAGTCAGCGGTAAAAGATATATTTATTGACTAAAAGCATACTATAATGTTAATAGAGTATATTTTAGTAAATGAAAATATTTTCGCAATAATTTTTTATAAGTAATATAAAAAACAGCGTTTTTTCGTTAGGTTAACATCAGATTTGAAAAATATGGGAGAATAATATGATTGATTCCAAACTTCTTGAAATACTTGCATGTCCTGAATGCCGTGAAGATGTTGAATATGATGCAAAAAATGAAAAACTAATATGTACTGGATGCGGTCTTAAATATCCTGTTAAAAACGGGATTCCTGTTATGATTGTCGAAGAGGCTGAAAAATCTGATTTAAATATCAAATAATTATTCTCATTGACAAAATGAGACCATTTTTCATATATCAGTAATAATAAACATTTATGTATTTAAGATACTTATAAAGGAAGAAAACTATGATTAAAGGTATTTCCAAACTGAAGAAAGGTATGAGTTATTTAATAATAACTTTTTTTGTGACTATAATAATCGTTGCGTTTATAGTCCCGTCAACAATGAAGAATTCGCAGAAAAATACGAATGTTGTTGCAGTCGTTAACGGTGAACAGCTTTTTCAGGCTGATTTTGCGCGTTTTGCCGATAACATGCTCCGTCAGTACGGAATGGATTCAAGTCAGCTTGATGAACAGATGACACAGTATATACTGAATCAGCTTATTCAGCAGAAGATGATTGCCCAGCTTGCTTATAAAACCGGTGTTAATATGACTGATGACTATATTAAATCGCAGATAGTCAAATATTTTACCGACGATAAAGGTGTCTTTCAGGAAGAGAACATGAATAATTATCTTCAAAGTGTAAGACTAACTTATGATAAGTTTTTTACTGATATTAAGGACAGTCTTGTTAAAAATGAATACAGCCAGCTCCTGTACTCGGGTGTTGGAGCATCTCCGGATGAGATTAATAATGCAGATCTTGTTAATAATTCCAATTTGAGAATAAAGGCAATTTATCTCAGTGATGAGGAATTAAAAGATAAAATGAAGGATCAGCTTCAGGTTACCGACATGGAAGTTGCGAAAGCGCTTCAGGAGAATCCTGACGAGGTCAGAGATCCTAAAACAGATAAAACCCGTATGAAAGATAAATTAATTTCTGAAAAATATGCGAAGCTGCGTACTGATTTTATTAAAAAAATTGAGGATATGTCCAAGGCAAATGCCGGCATTGAAGATGTACTAAAAGTGACCGGAGGAACGGTTGTTGAATCGAATGATTTTAAAATCGGTGCAAGCGTTACTGCAGTTGCAGAGACTACAGTTAAACTTGATGATCTGACACAGAGTAATGCATTTTATGAAGTTTTTCTGAAACTTAATGAAAATCAGGTTTCAGCACCTATTGAAAGTAAAGCCGGACTTTTTATTTTTGCTCCGCTGAAAAAGGAAATTAAACATTCTGAGGGCTTTGATGTTACAAAAAGCGATCTCGGACAGTCTATACAGAGTGATAAAATGGGAAGTCTGCAGAATGCCGTTATTACATCATTTATTGAAAAATCCAAAGTGGAACGTAATAACTGATATCTATAAAATTTAATCAGCCGTTTAAAAAGAAAAAAAATTCTTGAAATAATGCTGATTAATGATGTATAATGTTGTCAGTTAATTCTGATGTAATATCGCATAAGGAAGGCAAAGATGAATATAAATGCTGAATATGTCAATCCGTTTCTTGAAGCAGCAAGTGCTGTTTTTAAACAGATAATCAATGTTGATTTAAGACGTGGAAAAATGATTATTAAGGAAAATCCGGAGCCCTCCCATGATGTTGCGATTATAATCGGTATTACCGGATCCATAAACGGTGAAGTAGTTTACAGTATGGGTTATAACATGGTTACCAAAATTGCTGAAATTCTGGCTCCTGGTATGACGGAGTCACAGGTTAAAGCTGAGTATAAGGATATTGTCGGTGAGCTTGCAAATATGATTACAGGTAATGCAATGAATCTTTTTGCATATTCAGGTAAACAGATTGATATTACTACTCCGACAGTCGTAAACGGACAGGATTTTACCATAACGCTTGTCAAGCAGACAACACTGGCGATAAATCTTTACAGTCCTATGGGACAGCTTGAAATGAACGTTGCTTTAAAATAAATTATTATTAATCCGAAAATTTTACAAGCCGTTCCCCAAAGAACGGCTTTTCCTTTCTTGACATTTTATGTTATAAATGATATCTTAATATAGTCATTAAATAAAATTATATAAATGACGTGAATGGCGTCAGATTATTTATTTGGGGTGTAATATGAAAAAATATTATTTTATTCTGCTGCTGTTTATGTTTTATGCAGCAAATATCTTTGCTGCAAATCCTTATGATGCGATTGCAGAAAAACTTTTAAAGAGCATTGATGAGCCTTCCGCTGCAATTGCCGTAATGCCTTTTGACTCAGGCTCAGACAGTGCTGCAGGTGATTCAGTTGCAAATGAAATCATTTCGGCGCTTAATTCACAAGGTGCAGTTGTAGTGGAACGGCGGAGTATGGATAAGATTTTAGAAGAATTGAGTCTTCAGCAGACAGGTCTAATTAATGATGCCACAGTGGCTAAGGTCGGAAAAAGTCTTGGTGCCAAATATATTGTAACCGGAAGTGCAAAAGAATTTAACAGGCCGGGCTACAAGAATGTAGGTCTCAAGGTTCAGGCGCGCCTTGTTGATGTGGAAAGCGGTAAAATCCTTTCATCTGCAAACACTGAAGTTGAAAAATCGGATGTAACGGAACCTTATAAAAGAAGGGAAGCCGCAGGTCCTTTAAGATATCCGGCAATGCTTGGATTGACATTCGGTTTAAATATATTTGAAAATTATTTTGATGATTATGATTTTGATTATAACGGTGTAGATTCAAGTTCCACTCTTTCAGGATCCGGTTTTGAGCTGGGAATTCAATACTTTCCTGAAAAAAAGAATTTCTTCGGATCATTATGGGAAATGTATTATTATCAGGGTGTATACGGTGACGACAGCAGTGACTGGGATATGAAAGGCGGAGCTTTAACTTATAACATCATACTGAGAATTCCATTATGGCGTTATATTGATTTCATGCCGTTTCTGACACATGTATATCTCGGACCTGGTTTCGGATATGGTTATTATCAGTTTTCAAAAGAAAATGATGATTCTGAAATTAAAATGAACAGGTTTTTTATTAATGTCAAGGCCGGAGTTGTAATAGGACTTTCAGATTCAATATTATTAGGTGTTCAATATACCTATAATCCTGATTCTGTTGCCGGAGGATTTTACAGTTTAAAGACTGCTGACGGATCAAGTGAAAGCGGTCAGGCAGAAATAAAGGATCATGAAATTCATTTTTCATTTATTTTCACGCCATGAGTTGAAGCTGCCTTAGGGCAGCTTTTTAATACCATTTAAAACCGGGATGGGTCTATGAATAAGGTTAAAGAGAATATACATTTTTCATCATTTTTCACGCCGAAAGATATTATTTGCAATGTTCCGTATAAAGACAGAGATGATGTAATTAAAGAAATATTAAGAACTTTGGCATATAACCGTGGAATAGGAAATGTTGACGAGGTTTTTAATGCAGTAATTGAAAGGGAGGAGGGGTTTTCAACAGTTTTATCAGACGGAGTGGCGATGCCTCATGCACGATTAACAGGAATAAAGGATATAATAGTCGGAATCGCAACGTCTGAAAAAGGAATTATTTTTACTGAAGAAAACCGGCCTGTAAACCTTGTAGTTCTCATACTGACACCAAAAGATAAACCCTCCCTGTATTTACAGGTACTAAGTTCGTTGAGCAAGGCACTGATGGAAGATTCAATTGTTGCGTCCATCAGCTCTTTGAAAAGCACCGAAGAAGTATGGAAATTTTTCAACAGGAAAAATCTTAATCTCCCTGATTATATCTGTGCCGGAGATATTATGCATCCCAATCCTGTTTTTTTGACTGAGCATCAGACTTTAAAAGATGCGATTGATCTTTTCGTTAATAAAAATCTTCAGGACCTTGCGGTAATTGACAAGGATGGAGATCTTATCGGAGTTGTAACTGCATTTGAACTGCTTAAGGTATGTCTGCCTGATTATATTTTATGGATGGATGATCTTTCACCGATAATTAATTTTGAACCGTTTTCACATATTTTACAGAATGAATCAAGTACATGGCTTGCTGAAATAATGTCCCATGACTTTGCTATCGTAAATGAAGATGCACCGGCAATAATGGTAGCTCAGGAAATTACTAAAAAGAATACAAGACAGGCTTATGTTGTAAGAGATAAGAAACTGGTTGGTGTAATTACACTGCAGCAATTTCTGAATAAAGTATTGAGAGAGTAGAATATGCATAATGATAATGAAAAATTTACACCGGTACAGTTTTTACGGCGTGCTTTAATCATGCTTTCAGTAACCTTCCTGGCAGGAATTCTTGCATATTCCGGAGGACTTCATGAAAGAAATCAGATAATGGCTGCTGCTGTATTTGTTCTTATAATTTCAGCCACCCTGTTATTCTGGAATTCAAGGCTTGCCATCGCTTTCATAGGTATTGCCGTTTTGTTGGGAGGAAATGTCCTTACTCTTGAACAGATGATCCGCTCGGCGGAACTTGATATTATTTTATTTTTAGTCGGAATGATGACTATGGTCGGAGTTCTGAAGGATCTGGGTCTTTTTACCTGGATAATTCAGCTTGTTATAAACATGAAAGGAATGAACGGAAAAAGGTTTATAATAGTAGTCGTTTTCATGTCTGCAGTTATGGCGAGTGTAGTTGATGAGGTGACCTCGATTGTGTTCATTCTTGCACTGATTTTTCAGGTTTGTGATACGTTGAAAATAAAACCGACTCCTTATGTAATGGTTGCTGTAATAGGAACGAATATCGGATCAAGCGGAACAATGCTTGGAAATCCCGTTGGAATTCTGATAGGTACCAAGGCAGGATTTTCTTTTCATGATTTTCTGGTCTGGGCGTCACCTGTCATGTTTGTTTCGCTCTTCGGAGCATTGTTTGTTGTTCTTTTATGGTATCGAAAAGATATTGCACTGCTTACAGAACGCCTTGAAGCAAGACGGAAAATGCAGCTCGGTCTTGGACCTCTGGTGCGGATTCCCTATAAACGGGGACTGGTTATTCTAATTTCAGCAATAGGTCTCATTGCGATGCATCATACTCTTGAGAAACTGCTGGGAATTGAAAAGAACACTCTGCTGATTGTTGCACCGCTTGTTATCAGCGGAGTATTAATGATCTGGCGCTCAAACAGGGCAAGACACTATATTGAAACTGAGGTTGAGTGGTGGACTTTGCTTTTTTTCATGATGCTTTTTTCAGTAGCGGGATCTCTTGAATATACGGGTGTAACTGAACATATTGCTCACAATTTTCAGGGTATTTTCGGAAGTAACCCTAAAATTCTAACTCCTGTAATAATTTTCATTACTTCAATCGGATCCGCATTTGTTGATAATATTGTTTTTGTTGCGGCATTTATTCCTGTTATTAAAGAATTGAATTCAACACCATTATGGTGGGCGCTGCTGTTCGGAGCATGTTTCGGTGGTAACATTACTGCAATCGGATCAACTGCAAATATCGTAGCACTTGGAATGATGGAGAAAAGATATAAAAGTCATGTGACTTTTTTTGAATGGATTAAAATAGGATCTCTTGTAGGAGTTGTGACAGGTGCAATAGCAGCGGTAATGATTTTAATCATGATGCCTTTCATGCCGTAAATGCTGTAAGCCTGAAATCCACGTCATTGCGGTTTATTACTTACTAATTTATGAAAAACGTTTTTATCCGGTTTATATTAATTAATTTTTAATATCATTTAATCTCTATGCCGATATAATATAAAGAGGAAAATCAGAAAGAATATTTTAATATTCATTATGGTTTTATGAATGTTATATAGATGGGGAAAATGAATATTATTCAGATACCGGATTGTCTAAAAGATATATATCTATTTGAAAAGTTTATACTTTTCCGCAAAAAAATTTTTACTGATGGTGATTGTGTACTTGATCTTTCAAATATAACTTTTATCGAACCTTATTCAATGGTAGGATTAATTCTTACGGGCCGGGAATATCTTAGAAATACATCAGAAAAAATAACTCTGATTAACATACCGTTTTCTGTTCTGCAATATTTAATCAGAATGAATTTTACCGATACCGGTATTTTTAATATTGAGCAGAAAATTGATGCAAAGAAACTGTTCAAGCGCAGCGCTTTCAGCAAAAAGGTTGTTGAAATAACTGAAATACCGAATAAGGAAACAGAAAGCATCAGCCGGATTTCCGCAATTATTGCAAAATTCAGATCACGTGCACAGTTTATTTTAAAGTACTGGCTTGATGATGATATTACTGATTACTTTGTAACGGTTATTTCGGAAGTTTGCCAGAACATTTTTGAACATTCGCTTGATTCCGGATATATTTCAATTCAGACTTATGAATATAATAATGAAAAAAGCGTTGGATTTGTTATTTCCGATTCAGGAATAGGAATTGACGGAAGTTTTGAAAAGTACAGTAAAAATCAGTACGGCACGGGTGCTGAACTGATTAAGAATGTACTTACGGAACCAATTTCCAGTAAACGGGATTTCGGGTATGGTCTTTGCCGTGTAAGCAACATTGTGCAGCAGTTTAAAGGATCAATTTTTATACGGTCAAATACGTCTTCAGTTACAATGATTTCAAGAACAGATCCTGATAAAAAAAATGAAAAATTTTTTTTTCTCAAGAACAATATCCCGGAATTTAACGGAACACAGATATCAATAATATTAAAGGCATGAAAATGGTGATAGAACTGGTAAAAATTAAAAATAGGATGAAGGTTGATCTGAAGGATCTTATTACACGTCCTTTGGGCGAAAAATTCTATAAAGAAGTCGGAAAAATACTTAAGAATGCTTCACCGAATGAAGTCATCCTCATGAATTTTGATGGAATTGAAGTAGCGGATCCTTCATTTCTGGATGAATTTCTGGTTAAAATTATTATGGATAGTAAAAAAACTGAAAAAACATTTTATGTGAAATTGTCCAATTTCAGCAGACTGACCTCTCTTAATCTGAAATCAGTATTAGATTCCTACAGCAGATTTAAGAATGAACGGATTGCAGTCGCAACCAACCAGCTTGTGGATAATGACAGGTACTGTATCGGAAATGTGGATAACATAGAAAAAAGCATTTTAAATTATCTGCATGTAAATAAATCCGGTAATGCAAAAGAGATTTCCGATTATATCGGATATCCGCTTGATGAGACTGAAAAAATACTGAAAGAACTGGACACAGTAAGACTTATAAGAGCTGATGAAAGCGGGCAGCATCATTATTTCGGAATTTAGGTATGAAATATCCCGGTAAAAAATATCATGATCAAAACGAAATTGATGAAAGTCTTTTCGGATTGCTTAATGCCTATAAAGGCTTTAATACTTACATAAAATTAATGGTTAATGATCAGAAACGCAGGGTCATGTTTATGATTTCAGATAATCCCTCAGCCTGGTCCAGAATATCAGAAACCGAAATTGCCGGCTATACAACGGTAAAAAGACTTAAACTTCAACCAAGAAGAATGTTTGTCAAATTTATCGGACCTGAACATATTATTAATTATATGGGACCTACAATTGGAATGAAACTTCCTTTGAAGAATGTAATAATACATGATTTTCTTGATGATTCGCAGAAAAGGTATTTCAGTATAGAGGTGCCGCAGAAACATATGTTATCAATGATGAATACATTCAAAAAACTTATTGACCTTACTCCGCAAAGAAAGTATGAAATAATCGAAAACTTTTATTCTATAAGATCATAGGTGAAAATTATGGCAGATAATCTGGAAAATCTTGCTTTTGATGAACAGTCAAAAAAGTTAAATCTGGTGATGCAATTTACCGGGGGTGATCAGGAAAAAGCAAAAGCCATGATAGGCGGTCAGTATAACGATATACGTGCAGTTAAAAGCAGGTTTTCCATAAGATCAGCTGACCTGTTCGGTGCTTTTCTTCTTTTTCTGAAACCTGATAATAAATCTGTCAGTAATGTAACACTGAAAATTTTTAATGATGAGCAGGTATACCAGAAATTAAAAATTAATGATGTATGGGATCTTTATTATAAAACCTTATCCGATTTAGGAGATGTTACGGCAGTAAATGAAAGCAATGATGTCAGTGAGCATATTGCAAATTCTGCTGAAGGATACGATTTGTTTTCATATGTTGAAAATAATGATGAATCGGGACTGCAGTCTGTTTTAATAGAAATTTTTAAAAAATTTTATAATCTTCCGGATATTGAATGTCAGTCAGAAATAGAAAATACTAATTCATTGAAATTGAATGAAAAAAATATTCCGATTCTCTCGATTGAAAGAGCTAAAAAAGCAATTAAAATGCAGAATTCGCAGAAAAAATCAGTTCTTGAATCACAATATCAGCTGATAATGAATGCCAAAATTATTGTATCCCCGGTTAAAGGAAAATACATAAATGATCTTGCTCCCGGTGATATGATTAAATGTCTTCCCTTGAAAAATGATGCACTTGCCTTGAAAATTGCGTCTGCACAGAAAGCGTTAACAGCGGAAAATGAAATAAAGCCGCTCAGGGCAAAATTCAAGGAAAGGGTTCAGTTGGAAGAGGGGGGCTGCAT
>JAFGJZ010000080.1 GCA_016928815.1 Spirochaetota bacterium | reverse complement strand
TAATTTGACTTTATACTATATTAATATTGTAATTATTTATAATAGAGGTTTAAATGAGAAAAGTGGCATATTTCCTTCTGTTTAATTTGGTCTTTTTTTTTAATTGTAATTTTGCACCTTCAGAAAAGACCGACATCAGCCCTGATGCCGTATCCTCCGGATCAAAAAAAATAACTGATTCAATACAAATATCCTATTTTGATGTAGAACCTCATATTTTTTTTGACAAAAATACCGGTAAACTATCAGGAGCTCTGTTCGATTTGATTGAAAAATACATTTCTCCGGAAATGGGAATTAAATTTTTATGGGATAGTCAACCAACTACAATAGCCAGACAATTGGAATCATTGAAATCAAAAGATTATTACTCTGTAGCTCTTCTGGTGGATACTCCTGAAAGAAAAAAAATCTATAAATATTCAGATGAACCATACTTCTTCAGTAAATCCGTAATAACTGTAAGATCAGATTTCCCGTTAAAAAAAATAAAAAATATAGACAGTATTGCAGATATTAAAATCGGATATGCAGACAATGCTTTTATTACACCATTTGTAAATAATACAAAAATAAATTTTGACTTCATATATGAACCAAATTACCATGAAGTAAATTTTAAAAAACTTCTGGCAAAACGGATTGATGGAGTATATGCTCCGGATAAAGCGGCTTTATTAGCAATCAGCAGAAGAATGAATATTACCGATAAAATACGTATTATTGACATTCCTGAAAAATCAATTCCTTTCTATGTTGTATTTTCTAAAAATTCAACAGAAATCGCATATAAATTCAATAAAACAGCCAAAAAACTTAACATTCAAAAACTTTATCTATTGCTTTTAAATAATTATATAAATTCTTCACAATTATAATTTTTAAGTAATTGAATTCGGCAGGTTTATTTTTTAAAATATAATTTGACATTTAAAATTATTGAAATAATGTCTATAAAATCAATTCTTTAAAAATCTAAATTAATAAATTTAGGAGAAGAAAATGGGCGAAAAGAAAGAAACCAAGAAAGAAACTAAAAAACCGGCCACAAAATCTTTAAAAGAAAAAAGAGCGGCCAAAAAAGAAAAGAAAGCGAAAAATTAAAATCCATTTGATATTCTGTCTGCTGCTGCAGGCAGAATATCATTAAAAACTGGCAACAAAATCAGATTAAATTTTTAACTTTATCAAATAACTGTTTATCAATAAGAGAATTAAGTGATTTTAGGATATCATCACGTCGGACACCCCTGTCCAGACTGTATTGAGCTGTATGAACAAGAGCATTAATAATAATTTTTTCTTTATCCATGAACATGTCCTTAATTTGAATTTAAAAACCTGTGAAACTCAGTTCATTATCGGCTAATTTGAAATAAACATTACTAAAAAGATATTAGCATCATTCACAATTATATTTCTCATTCATTTTTGCAATATGGTCTTTTATTCGGTTCCGAAGAAAATCCGGTTCCAGAATTTCAGCATTTTCACCCAAACCTAAAAGAAATGAAGTAACCCAATGATCATCGGGAAATGAAAGAGTGGCAATATACTTGTCATTTGATATTTTTTCAATTTGAGAATCATCAAAATATTCATTCATTCTATTTTTCAAAACTGAATCAATTTTAAGTTTAATGCAAATGGTATTGTCACTGTCCATATCTGATTTTAAATAATCTTTATATGAAGCTGATTTTCGTTTAAAAAACTCATTACTGCATAATACCTTTCTAATGCGGGATACTTTAAATAATCTGAAATCTGATTTCTTTAAACAATATGCAAATAAATACCAGGAATATCCCATCAGAATAAGAGACATTGGCTCAATAGTTCTTTCGGTTTTATTTCCATCTGAATCAATATAACCAATGGTTATTTTATTCCTGTCAATAATGGCTTTATGCACAGTTTTTATGGTATTTTTAACCGCAGAATTCATACCCCATGGATTAATATCGAGTACTATCTGCTCTTTATTTTCTTCAAAATCCTGTTTATGGTATTCCGGAACCAGTGTATTGATTTTTTCTATTGCTGTTTCGATTTCAATATTATCAAGAGTTCTATTTATACCGCTTAGTGCAGAAAGAATTGAAGACATATCAGATAAACTAAGAAGCTGATGACTGATTTTGAAATTTTCCATTATTCCAAATCCGCCATTATTTCCAGGATAGGAAATTATAGGAATACCGGCCATATTAATTGAATCTATATCGCGATATATTGTCCGCAAATTTACTTCAAATTTGGAAGCAAGTTCTTTAGCTGAAATACGGTCTCTGTTTAAAAGAATTACTATGATGGCCAAAAGTCTATCAATTTTCATAACGAAAATTTAAATTTAATTTTAATTTCGTCAACAAATAATAGTACAGCAAAGAGATTTAAGTTCTAAACTTTTTTTATACCGAAATATGAATAAAACTTTTCAGAATTATAATTTAAAACGAGATCTGCCGGGAATTTCATTTCTTCAAGTAAATCTTCAGCATACTGAAAATCGCCTACCTTGGAGCTGTAATGAGCATCACTGCCCAGAACTACTGGACATTTTTTTGCAGCACATACTTCCAGAATTCTCAGAATAAACTTCTTTCCGCCCGGACGAAAGCCATATGGAGCGAGAGAAGCATTGTTTATTTCAAGACATTTTTGCAAAGACCTTGCAGCATCAATAACCGGTTCGATTTCAAATGGGAAACGCTCATCTCCGGGATGGCCAATTATTTTAACATTTTTATTTTGAAGTGTGTTTATTAAAGCTTTCGTCTGTTTTAATCCTGAAGACGGTTTATAACATGGAGGATGAAAACTTGCAAGGCAGATATCCAGCTCATCAGCCAGTAATTCAGGAATATCAATTTTACCTTTTATATTAAGAATGTTGGCTTCAACTCCTCTTAGAATCCTGACATTATTAATATACTCCGGCAGAACCCTTAAATTCCAGAAATAATAAATATGAGCTCCGCCCGGCATTTTTGGAGCATGATCAGTAACTGCCATTATTTTCAATCCGCGTTCTGCTGCAGCATAGACATTTTCCTGAAGAGTACTGTATGCATGTCCGCTGGCATAGGTATGTGTATGTATATCAATTATTGCTTTCATATAATTATTACATCAGAATAAAATAATGATGTTTTTTGTCAATAGACATAAGGTTAATTTTTCAACTTTAACAGTTTATTTAAATTTTCTTTTTGTTTTATGTACTATCATCCATAGTTATTTCGTGTTTTTGAACAAAATATGACGGTATATTATAATTCGATGAATAACTATCTACAAAATTGTTAGATTTAATTCTTTTAAAATTTTTACGATACTTTTTTATTAAATCCTTAAAAAAAAGCAAAAAGGCAATAAAAAGCAGATAACTGATGCTTGTCTTGTGTGAAATTCTCATCAATTCAAAACAATTTTTTTCTTCATTTGATAGCTTAAAATGGAAATTCTCATAAGTATGCGGCGGTCTGTGAGATTGATATTTTATTAAACCATCTGCGATTTCATATCTAATATATCTTTCATTTAATTTTTTCAATAAAAATTTAATTAAATACGAAACAGATAAAGACGTTATTTCTGAAAATTCAGCCAATTTTTCTTTTACAAATGGATCTATTTTTATTGTTGTTTCAAAAATCATTTTATCCTCCGGTATTATTTTCATTTATTTGTATTCATTTATATAAACGAAAATATCCGGAAAAATGTAAAAATTTTTAAAAAAAAGGTACAGCATGAATTTCAGCTGCACCTCTAAATCAGGAGAATATAAAAATATTTAAGGTTTATAATAACCGCGTTTAGGAAGTAAAGATAAAACCTTTTTTCCATGAGGTGATTTTCCGATCTCTTTTGAAAGATCCTTTCCTGCACGAATTCCCATTTTATGTTTACCGCCTTTCCAGGCTTTTACCAAAGACACATCGTACACAATTCCATCGACTGCAACATATGCATCTGCACCGTTAATACCGTTAAATTTGGCAAGTTCTTCAGCATTGAAAACCTTATCAGGTACATCAGAAGACTGAGCCAGAAGAACAACTCCCGCACTCACCAGGAAAACAACAAACAGGATGATAAATAACTTTTTCATAGAATTTCTCCAACATTTAACATTGAAGAAATTATAACACTTAATTCTTAAAATTCAAAATTTTAATTTATTTTCCTTCATCCGACCAGCCGACGTCAGATAGAAATTCATCATATGTTCCGCTGTATGTTATAATTTTGTTATTATCGAATACTATCAGTTTTGTAGCAACCGCACGCAGGTGCATTTCATTGTGAGTTACCATAATAACCGACCCGTCAAAATTATCAATTGCCTCAATCAGTGAGTCACAGGACTGCATATCAAGGTGATTTGTCGGCTCATCAAGGAAGAGAAGATGACTCGGAGTAACAAGTATTTTTCCTAGAACTACACGGCTTTTTTCACCGCCTGAAAGAACCTTAATTTTTTTAAGTGCATTATCTCCGGGGAACATCAATCCGCCTGCTATAGATCGGGCCTTAAATTCATTGCATGATTTATCTGCACTACGTATTTCCTCAGATACAGTTCGATTATCATTCAGGTCTATTTTATTTGTCTGACCGAAATATCCTTCCTGAAGACTCGGATGCTTTGATATTTCACCTGAAACAGGTTTAAGTTCACCGCATAATAATTTCAATAATGTTGATTTTCCTTTACCGTTTTTTCCGATAATGCAGATTCGATCATTTTTCCCCACTGCAAGAGAGAATTTATCAATTAAAAACGGTTCCTTTCCGTCATATGAAAATGATATTTCTTCAGCACTCATCATCTGTGCTGCTGCAAAAGGCGCACTGTTAAAATAGAGTTCAAGATCCTGAATGTTATCCAGTGCTTTCATTTCGCCCTGTTTTTCCAGTTTCTTTACACGGGATTGTGCACGACTTGCAAAACTGGCTTTTGCTTTAAACCTGGCAATAAAGATTTCCTCCTGCCGCCGCTTTTTCGCTTCATTCTGTCTTGTTTTTTCGTATATTTCCTCTTCCTGATTAATCTGGCCATACAGTTTATCAGTATCACCTTCTACTTTTCTGGCTTTTGTCCGATGGATTGCAGCTGTGTGAGTGACAACAGCATCCATGAAACTCCTGTCATGCGTAATAAGTATAAATTCGTTTTCCCATTCCCGTAAAAACTCTTCCAGCCATCGGATAGCAATAATATCCAGATAGTTGGTAGGCTCATCAAGCATGAGCATGTCAGGCTCGGAAACCAGCAGCTTTGCAAGATTCATACGAATCTGATATCCGCCGGAAAATTCATGCGGACTTCGCTGCATATCATTCTCAGAAAAACCAAGACCTGAAAGTATTTTCTCAACAAGCCATGTATTATATTCTTCTCCTTCGGGAAGCCCGAGAGAACATTCTTCAAGTACAGTTGCTTTTGTAAAATGAAGATGCTGCTCAAGATGCCCGATGCGGTAATTTTTCGGAATGGAAATGGTGCCTGAATCATATTCAACGTTTCCAAGAATCATTTGAAACAAAGTAGATTTCCCGTGACCGTTTCTGCCGACAAGACCTACTTTCTCTCCCTTGTTTATACTTAAACTCAAATCATCAAACAGCACCTGAGAACCGAATGACTTATTTAATCCCGATATTTTAATCATCATTAATATCCTGTTATTCTAATATCCCGGAAATATAATTTTTACGGGCTAAACCAAATTATTTTTGATGTAAAAAAAATCAAGTGATTAAAAACAGTTTTGACTTAACTTTCCATAGAATATAAAAGTTATTTTCAAAGTATTTATCAAACTATTAAGAATATATTTGACAAACAGTCGGCGTACTAAACAGATAAATAGTATGGCTCTGAAAAAGAAAAAACTTTTACGGGTAAGTATACGAACTCTTGCTGAAATTACTTTTGCAGATGGAAGTCTCGGTGGCACTGCTCCGGCTGGAATATCCTCGCAGCTGGGAATCGAAATTCATCTGAAATATCAGAACCGCGGCATTAAAGATTACCGGAGTGAAGTTCACTTTAAACGTATTTTTGAAGGTGAATTTATCAACCTTGAAGTATCAGGAAATGCGGATGGAATTTATCCCTCTGAAGACGGAATACACATTGAAGAAATAAAAACCATGCGTTTCGGAATTGAAAACACTGAAAACGGACTCGATGTCCATTCCGCTCAATTAAAACTTTACGGACTATTCTACTGCAGTGAAAATGATACTGAAAAAGTAATTCTTGATTTAATATATTACAACCGCTCAACCGCTGAAGAAAAAATTTTTACAAAAGAGTACACAAAAGATCAGCTTGAAGCTGAATGCACTCCATGGATAGAAGCGTATCTGCACTGGAATGACCTGAATGCAAAACACCGGATTGAACTACATTCGGATTTAAAAGAGCTGACTTTTCCGTTTTCAGATTTCCGTCCGGGTCAGCGGTATTTATCCAAAGCTGTATACTGTACAATCCGTGATAAAAAAATTCTTTATGCCGAAGCTCCGACCGGCACAGGAAAAACAGCTGCAGTAATGTTTCCGGCTCTGAAAGCTGTATCCGAGAATCTCACAGATAAAATATTTTATCTGACAGCTAAAAATGCAGGTGCTGAAACAGCGGAAAAAACCGCAGAACTCATTAACAGGCAGATATCAGGTTTAAGATGGATTTCTATAACCGCAAAAGCAAAAATATGTTTTACTAATGAAAATGATTCTCAAAAACCGGATTGTAATCCGGAATACTGTCCTTATTCTTTAAATTACTATAAACGTCTTCCCGAAGCAATGAATTCAGTTTTTACCGAAACATCTTTCAGCCGGAACCGTATTGAATCAATTGCAGAAAATTTTAAACTTTGCCCTTTTGAACTCTCTCTTGATATTGCACTTTTCTGTGATCTTATTATTGCAGATTATAATTATGCATTTGATTTTTCCTCAAAACTGAAAAGATTTTTCAGTAATGGCAAAACCAATCATACTTTTCTTATAGATGAAGCTCATAATATAATTGACCGGACAAGAGCAATGTTTTCATCCGAAATGACCAAATCGCGGGTTGCAGCTTTGAAAAAAGACTCTGAACCGCCGCTTAAAAATGTACTGTCATTGTTAAATTCTGAATTCATATACTTGCGGAAACAATACGGCAGTCCCTCGCAGACAAATGAAAAAGCACAACCTGATTCCTTAATAAAATCTGCACGTAAATGCATGCGCGAGTTTGATCTGTATATTGAGCAGCACGGACAACTGCCGGGATATATTGCAGATTTCTACTGGGAGCTTCTTCAGTTTACTACAGTTTCTGAACACTATTCAGATTCATACCGGACAATAATTCAGATTACAAAAAATGATGTTACTGTAAAACTCGCCTGTATTGATCCTGCTTATGAAATTCAGGAAGTTCTGAAAAATCAGAAATCAGCGGTCTTTTTTTCAGCAACACTGAGTCCTTTGGATTATTATAAAGCACTGATATCTTCATCAATGGAAAATTATTCTGTCAGTCTGCCGTCTCCTTTTGATTCGGACAACTGTCTGCATTTTATTAAAACAGATTTATCAACCAGATACAAATTCCGCGAAATTAATTCAGCAGAATATGCCTGTACAGTAAAAAATATAATTGAAACAGTTAAAGGGAACATAGTGATTTTCTCTCCCTCTTTTACATTCCAGAAAAATCTGCTTAACGATCTTGGCCTTTCTGATGAAAATGATTTTTTAAATAAGCTGCCTGATCCGGATGTAATCATTCAATCATCACAGATGACTAACAGCGAAAAGGAAACTTTTTTAAATGAGTTTCATACCCGGAAAAATCTCCGGGCGTTCTGTGTTTCAGGCGGTTCATTCGCGGAAAGTATCGATCTGCCGGGAGATAAACTGATCGGAGTAATTATATTCGGTGTCGGTTTACCGCAGGTAAACTTCGATAATGATGTCATAAAACAATATTTCGATGAAAAATATAATAACGGTTATTCATTTGCGTATATGTATCCCGGATTTAATAAAGTACTCCAGGCTGCCGGCCGAGTTATCAGAACAGAAGAAGACAAAGGATTTGTTTTATTAATCGATGACAGATACAACACTCCGGAATATAGAAAACTAATTCCAAAACATTGGAAACTGCATAATTATACCGATAGTAATTCAGCTGTGAAATTAATTCAAAACAAGTTAAATCAGTAAAAATCAGATCAGAAGAACCACTCATGCCCGAAATAAACCCGTGACAGTCTGGAATTATCACTCATCCGGCTTTCGTATCCCAGAAATAACTGCGTACGTTTAAGCATGATGCCGCATTTAATATCATAATTTAAAAATGTTATTACCGGTTCCCTGCTTGTAAAAATATGATAGGATAATTTTCCCTCAAATACCAGAGGCTTTTTCGGATACCATTGAAAATGAAGGCCCATGGAATAACCGTCCAGAGTCATAACCCCGTTTGTGGTAATAATACCTACAATTGCATCTGTTTCAAAATTCCCTGTCATAAATAAAGCTAAATTTAATCCAAGATCAAAGTAAGAAAGATAATTACCTTCAGCATCCTGAATATATTCATACCCCAGCTCCGCACCAAGTAATGTCGAATAAATATTAAGCAGAAAGGAGACACCCATGCCTTCATCAAAATATGATCCGAACCTGTTTTCAACACAGAACAGAAAAACTTTCCGGCTTTCCTGTCTTTCCGGAATTGATTCATTTATAAAATTACTCTGCTTTTTTTTATACGGATACTGCGAATAATACGGAGCAAAATCTGAAATGAAAAGAGGGATGCAGCAACTATTTGTATCTGCATACCCGTCTTCTTCTGAATTTTCCTGAATTACGTCAGTATTCTGAATATCTTTTATTTCTGGTTCATTTAATGATTCCTTAGATTTACGCTGCTTCTCTTTTCTTAAATACTTTTCATATTCCTGTTTTTTTACATCTTCTTTAAACTCCTGGGCTTTCAGATATTCCTGATTTTCCTGATATTCCAGGAATTCCTGATATTTCTTATCTTTTTTGTATTCTTCATAGTCCTGATATTCTCCATCATCACTTGAATCATTTTCATCTTCATCGTCACTCAAATCAAAACAAGCATGTTCATCCCCATCTTCATCATCGCTGAAATCCAGACAAGCAGATTCATCCTCGTCTTCTTCTTCAATTTCTTTATCAAGATCCCTGTAAACAGGACGGTCATTTTTCTTCTTATCTTCTGTTCCTTTAACTGTATCATCCCCAAATTCCTTTAAATCAGCAAATACGGAACCGGAAGATAGAATTAAAAATACATAAAAGATGCCGAAAAAAATTTTTTTATTAAACATACAAACCCTGTATTAATTCCTTGTTCTTTAAAATTCATATTCCGGTAAAATCCGGATTAAAATCATATTGCATCAATTACTACACCCTCGCGAATATCCTTCTGTTTTAAGACAAAACCTGTTTTTTCGGCGAAAGACAGCAGCAGTTTTTTCTCACGTCCTGCGGTAATAGTCACAGCAATACCTTTTTTATCAGCACGGCCGGTACGGCCGGTACGGTGAAGGTATTGTGTGGCATCATCGGGAAGATTATAATTTATTACATGTGTCAATCCGGACACGTCAAGTCCGCGTGCAGCAAGATCAGAAACTACAAGTATTTTAATGTCGCCGTTGCGGAAATCCGTAATTGTTTTCTGCCGTTCGAGTTTATCTTTTGCGCTGTGAAAATCTGCGGCATTAATTCCATGATGGATGAGCCTTTCGCTTATCTTAAGAGCATCCTCATTTTTATTCATAAACAGCAGGGCTTTTTCAATATTCAGCGCATTGATACTTTTTCGCAGAATTTTAAATTTTTCTCTTTCATCATCTGTGTGGAAAAAAATGTGTTCAATGTTATCAGGAGTCTGTCCGGTCTGCGCATTAATACTGACAATATTCTGTGTCAATGAACCTGCAACTTTCAAAGTTTCATCATTCATTGTAGCAGAAACAAAAATCATCTGTATATCCCTCATGAAAGATTTACACATTGCTTTAATCTGCGATAAACTTTCATCATTCAAAAGCCTGTCAGCTTCATCAAACACAATGGTTTTAACTTTATGTGCCTTGATTTTTTTCTGGGTTATAAGTTCTGCAATCCGTCCGGGTGATCCGACCAAAATTGAAGGCTTTTTCTTAAGCTGATCCATCTGCCTGCTGATATTGGTACTTCCGATCAGTAACAATGATTTCATAGGTAAACCGGCTTTAGCAAAAAGATCATTCGCAACCGTATTTATCTGCGAAGCAAGTTCATGTGTAGGAGACAGAACAATTATCTGGTCATCCTTTTCCCCCGACATGAGTTTCTTTATTAACGGCAGAAGATATGCAAGAGTTTTTCCAGTACCTGTCTGCGATTTAATTGCAGCATTGTGATTACCGGCAATTTTTCCAATTGAAAGAACCTGTATCTCTGTAGGTTTCTCAATGTTCATTTTTTTTAATGCTTCAATCAGCTGAGGAACAATCTTTAGTTCTTCAAAATTCATAATTCTATCCTTGATTCATTAATACAACCGTGCATAAAAAGATTATCATTAATGAATTTTATTTCAGTCATTTTAAAAAATGTCATATAATAAACAAGATTTAATTAATATATTTTTTTGAAATATGTTTAGATAAAAACAGCATACATTTATGGTGAGCGTAGCCGAACATCGAGTAGGAGACTGACAGTTAGTTTGTCAGTCGACCTCTCACACCACCGTGCATACCGTCCGGTACACGGCGGTTTATCAACAAT
>JAFGJZ010000079.1 GCA_016928815.1 Spirochaetota bacterium | reverse complement strand
TTTTATTTTGTCCTTTAAATTATTGATCATGTATTATATTTCGGTATTTATATATGCTTTTCTGTAATTTATTGCGGGAAATTACACCACGACATAACCCTCATATTTATCACCGCTTAAATTCCCTGTAAGATAATATATTTTCCCGTATCCGCGGGGATAGTCATTTTTAAATTCACCTTCATAGACATATTTCTCCGTTTTTTCATAACCGAAGCCCTGCTTAACTCCGTTTTCCCAATTCCCGTCATATATATGTCCGTCTGAATATTTAAGAATGCCCTTGCCGTTAAACCTGCCTTTTTTCCATCCGCCTTCATATTTGCTTTTATTTGAATAGTAGTATATCCCGAAACCGCTGAACATCCCTTCACTGAAATTTCCCTCGTATTTATCTCCGTTATCACCCGTCCATGTCCCGAATCCGTCCGGCAGTTCATTCATTACCGGTCCGGTGTAGGAACCGTTTAAAAAGGGAATAGTAACAATATCCTGCCTTTCTTTCTTAAAGGAACTGCAGGCAGTTATGAAAAAAAACAGCATTAATATCAGAAAAACCGTAAATTTATTCATAATACCTCATAAAAAACCCCTTCTATTATACAGGAGGGGTTTTATTATATCAAATATTTTAATAAATTTTTCTACAGGTTGCCTTCAACAACAGTAATGTATTTAAGGTCATCTTTCTTAAGAACCATTATTTTTTTATCACGGTTATTTATATATATTTTATCTCCAAAAAAACTGATGAACGTATCCTCATGGATTTCAATATTCGAAATACCGGCAAGTTTCAGATTCTGATCAAATTTTCCAAGATAGTATTTTGAATCTTTTAACACTACGGCATAAATATAACCGTCGCGGATTTCAATGAAGCTTCTGAAGAAAATGTTGTCTGTGCCTGTAACAATTGCATCCAATGTATCCAGATCAAGCATGGTAAGTCTGTTTTCAGTGTAGGTATCCTCTTTTCTCGTTATTACTACAACCCCTTTACTGAAAATATCATACCGTGAACCTGCTATGTTAGGGACGTTTGACTTCTTGAGTATTTTCATTGCATTTGTATCTACAAGATACATGTCATTATTATAGTTTCCGTTACGGAGATATTCCCTGATTCTCAAATAATAGATTTTATCCGAAAACACATTTCTGTCTTTTGCCGCATCCTTAATCTTGTCTTCACGCTTATCAAGCTCCTGTTCTTTCATTGCGATCTGCTCTTCCCGTTTATCAAGCTGATCAAGAACTGCGGGATCTCCCTGCTTAATCTGTTCCTTTACGGTATCACGTGATAATTCTTTTTCTTCCTGCTTGATCTGATCTTCACTGCTCTGAATTTTATCTTCCTGCTTTTTAATCGCATCTTCTTTTTTGGCTACTTCCTGTTCTTTATCAGATACCTGTTTTTCCTTCTGGGCGACCTGCTCTTCTTTTTTGGCAACTTCCTGTTCTTTCCGGTCATTTTTTTTCGTTTCCTCGGCTTTTTTTACCGGATCTGATATTTTATCAGCTGCCGCTTTATTCTGCTGCACCTGTTTTTTTTCTTCAGCTACTTTTTTCTTTTCCTGTTCGACCTGTTTTTTATCCTGTTCAACCTGTTTCTTTTCCTGAGCAACCTGTTTTTTATCTTCAGCAAGAACTTTTTTATCATCCTTCAGATTTTCTTTCTGAATATCAATCATATCCTTCCGTGTATCAAGAGACTCTCCGTCATTTCGTAATTTATCACGAACCTTATCGCCGGCAAGTTCATCCGGATCCAGTTTTTCGATTGTGCCCCTCATGCTGTTTTCCGTTAAAGGAATTACAATCCGGGTTTTTCCCGGCCAGTCCGTATATTTAAGCGCTATACCGGCATTTTTTGCATTCAGCTGTGCAGTTACAACTTTTTTGTATTTTTCATTAAAAAAGTTCAGATCACCCCTGTAAACAGCATTATAATATGTTGCATAAATCGCAAGAGTCAGTGATTCCTTTTCCGTATAATTATATCTGGACTGCAGATAACCGGCCAGTATTCTGCGGATATTTTTGATATGATCCACTTTTGCTTCAGGATTTATAATTAAGATATCAGCCGACATTTTATCCTTGTCTTCCCTGGATACCGCATGAATCATTGAATATTTCATTGTAAAATTTATTTTCTGATTATCCCTGCCTTTTGAAAGAGAAGCAAGACCGCGACCTATGGAATAAATATTATTTATTCCGTCATTCTGCTTTGCAGGCCCGGTGTAGTTGATAAAATCAATTTTTTTAATGTTCTGAATTTCCTGAACATTTACTTCAACAGCATTTACTGACGCTGCAATTAAAATTACACAGAGTAGGAAAATACCTTTAAATTTCATATCATACCTTTACATTTCTTCAGGAATTTCATTGTATACTTTGAGTCTGTTTACTTCAGATACTTTGCCTATAAGCAGTTCATTTGTGTTTGCAAGGCGTTCAACCAGAATATGAACCATCTTTGCAGCAAATTGCGGATTTGCAACCAGAAATTGATTCAGCTGCTGTACACTTTCAACATAGGTAACCAGAACATCCGTCATTGCTACTGCATCGGCACTTCTGGGTTTGCTTCTGAAAAGCGACATTTCACCGAAAAAATCATGCTTTTTCAGATTAGCCACTACTACATTATCAGTTCCTTCCTTCAGTGATATCTGAACATTTCCGTTCATGATTATATACATCCGGCTTTCATTATCACCGGTGCTGATTATCGTATCACCTGCTGAATATTTCAATACTTTTCTAGACATTTTCATCCCGGTTTGCAATTATTTTTTGTTACAGACACAATATATATTAAATCATATATTTCAAGAAAATTATTTTTAATTAATGATGAGCAAAAAAAAATGATTCATTAAGAATCATTTTTTCTGCTCATCATTTTTAGTTCTCTTGAAAAATTCGGAAAGATCCCTTAATGTATCAGGTTTGAACGGCGCGCTTATTGCTGCAATATTTTCCTGCTTAATTTCCTCATATATTTCCTTTCTGTGTACGGTTACTTTTTTAGGCGCCTTAATCCCAAGCTTGACCTGGTCACCTTTGATGTCAATCACGACAATTTCAATATTGTCGCCGATCATTATACTTTCATTCAATTTTCTTGCCAATACAAGCATGTTAACCTTCTTTCACTTCATTACTTGATAATTCATTAATAATGCTGTGCTTGGTAGTATATTTTTCAGATTGTGAAATCGCCTGTATTCCTAATTTCATTTTTATGTTCACGATAATCGGCCCCTGCAGGTTCGCGGTCATTTTCTTTGGATCTCCCTGTGGAATTGTAACGATTGCAAACACCTGCAGCTCGGAAACACTTTCGGCTTTGACATTATTCATGTCAGACTGGGAAATCATAAGATTGTATTCACCCATGAAGTCCACCGGTCGGATAAGCACGAATGCAAGCTCCGGTTCATCAAACGCCTGCATCCATAAAAACGGAGAATTCTCCTCTTCAAGGAAAACAAATTTTTTAACATAATCAAATCCGAGAATACCTTCCGGAAAATCAATTATCTGATTTTCATCAACAGTCACTTCCCCGTATGCTCTGGTCATTACTTTTATTTCCAATATATCCTCCGGTCAATTTTCAGTAATATAAATTAATTCAGCATTTTAAAGGATAATCATTAACTCCGGCTTAATGTTATCTTAAAAAATCCATTAAAGTCGGTTTTATTGACTTTGCTCCGACAGCAAGCGCGTACTGATGAACGCTTTCAAGCCATGAGAAATTCATCATCGTTTCAGCGACATCAATTCCTTCACTTTCGGAAAGCAGCTCCATCATGTTGCCTTTTACCACTTCGCTTCTTGAAGCAAGCTGATCAACCCGGTTCTGTTTAGCCCCGGTTTCAGTAATATGCCTCAGCACATTTTCAAGCGCCAGATCCAGAAGTCCCAGATCCCTGCCTCCTACCAGTTCCTGATCACCGCGGACAAGATCGTCTCTGAGTGTAATGGCCATTTCAAAAATACTCCTGCCGTCAATAGTAACCGAAGGATCTATATTACTCGGCGGTTCAGGAAACTGCTGATTTATCATTCCAAGATCTTTCAAAACGGTACCGCTTCCCATATCCTCGAGCCATAACTGATGAGGTGAAGTTGTTTCAAGTATGAGATTATTTCTGAGCCCCTTGGATGCTCTTGCGCTTAATCCGGCATTATTAATTTTATCAATAACAATGTCAATATTATCACCGGCTGAAATTTCGATTTCCTTTCCGTCTATCCGGATTATCTGATTTGAATTTGACTGATAATTACCGCTGTCTTTATTCGCATTCAGAACCTGGTTAGTCGCCCAGAATACTTCATTTCCCGGAATACTGACCTGGATATATTCACCTGAGGAAACTTCCCTGGTCAGACGGCCGGTATCTCCGCGGTATTCAACACCGATCATTGCATCTCCCTGATTTCCCGCGGTAAGCGTCTGGTAAATCGGTATGAAAGGATTAGGATTATTCTGACTTCCTGTTTCAAACCCTCCGAATATGGACCGGCCTGCGCCGTCTGTTGTATTGGCCATACTTACCAGTTCTTCCAGAAGCTGATTTATTTCTGTTGCCGCCGCTTCCTTCAGTTCAAAAGAACTGTATATTCCGTTTGATCCCTGTACTGCAAGTACTCTCATCCTCTGGATAATTTTTGTCATATCCTGAAGAGTTGAATCTGTATAATTCAGCAGTGATTTGCTTTCATTAATGTTGGAAATAAACTGATCAGTTTCATTTACCTTCGACATATAAAGCATCTGATTTGTAGCATTAATGGGATTATCTCTCGGTATCCGTATTTTTTTCCCTGTTGCAAGCTGATTCTGAAGTTCGTCAGCCTTGACCTGCTGCCGGGAAAGATTGTACTTCATTGTATTATTAATCATCTGATTTGTTACACGGTTCATATTCTATGCCCCCAGTTGAAGTATAGTTTCAAGCATCTTGTCAAAAGTGGACAGCATTTTTGCACTTGCATTATACCCGTGCTGAAAACTGACCATATTCGCCATTTCCTCGTCAAGATCAACGCCTGAAAGAGATTTTCTTAAATTATTAAGATTTACAAGAAGAGTATCCTGATTTTCAACTCTTTCCTTCGATTCCTGTCCCTGACTTCCTATTTTGGAAATAAGAGCATTATAGTAATCTTTAAATGTTGCATTCTCGTCTATCATTGCTCTTTTTTCCCAGAGTGCTGCAATTCTCAGAGCATTTGTACCGTCACCGATGCCGTTGCCTGTATTTACGTCTCCTGTACCTCCGACGTCTTTTCCCCGGGCTGCTGCAATTTTATCTATGTCAAATTTTACACTTTCCGACACATCCATATGCGCAGCGGGATTGTAGTCAGGAGTAATGGTAATACGTTCCCTGTCAGACATCAGTTTTGCAATATCATTCACTCTTCTGTAATCAAATGAACCGTCCTGACCTGACTGTTTCAGAATACCCGTCAGCCCTACAAGAAACTGTCCGGAATCCTCAAGGTGACGAATCATGAAATTTTTATTCGGATGATCCTGTGCAATAGTTGCTTTTAATGCCAGATGTCCCCGGTGATCTATATATGCGACAACGCCCAATTTTCCGTCATTTATTTTTTTTACAACATCGTTAACGGTATCCGATTCCTTATAATCAACCTGAACTTCAGCCTCAAGAGAATCATTCATGACAAACGTCAATGTACCGTTTATTCCGATTGCCGCTGAAGCATCGATTTTATTGTTTCCGCCGGCTTTGAAAATGGCAGTGACTTCGTTCAGTCCGTCATTATTCAGATCGAAATTACCTTCCGTATTATCACTGATCATTTTCTCTTCAAAAAAATTAAAATTCGTCTCCCCGTTTCTTCCGAAACCGTCACGGTGAACTTCATTAAGAAGATCTGTAATGTTTGCTGCAAAACTGTTAATTTTATTTATATTATCCTGAATGATTACATCCCTTACCTCAATCAATCCTGCAAGCTCACCGCTTTTTATTGTAACGTCAGTATTTAGTTTTGCCCATTTAATATCATAAAATCCGTTTCTTGCAGGGTCGGGTACAGCTTCCAGTTCATGAACAACCTCTCCCTGAATCAGATTTTCAGAACCTATATATACGATTATCTCATCTTTGTCAGACCGTCCGACTGAAATGTCCACTATTGTTGATAATTTTTCTATTAAAGCATCACGTTTATCCATCAGATCATTCGGGTTATCACCCATGGCTTCAGATTTCAATATTCTTTCATTTAAATCACGTATATTACGGGCATGAGTATTAATCTCATCAACCTTTAATGCTATCTGCCTGTTTGCATCAACCTGCAGATCATAAAGCTGTCTGTATACGGTTTTTATCTCATTGGATACGGCAATACCGCGTTCCTTTACAAGTTCACGTGTTGATCGAAGTTCAGGATTTTTGGAGAGCTCCTGCCATCCCTTCCATAATTCATCCATTCTATCCCGAATTGACTGATCTGAAGGTTCATTATAGGCCATTTCAAGCTGTTTTATAAAACCGTCTTTTGAATCCCAGTATCCCATTACATTTTTTTCAGTAATTATCCTGTCATCAACGAAACTGTCCCTTAATCTCTCAATTCTGGCAACAACACTTCCCTGTCCTATATTGCCTGCAGTCTCAGCTCTGTTCAGTGCCGGAATGTAAAGAGGATCCTCCGCAGTGATTACAACCCTCTGTCTGGTGTATTCTTCATTTTCGGCATTAGAAATATTATGACCTGTCACATAGAGAGCCTGCTGATGGGACTGCACGCCTCTTTTGCTGATTTCTATACCCATAAAAGTTGAATTCATAGCGATCTCCTTTAAACGGTTTTATTGAAAATAAGAGGGCCTTTCATCTGATCCACCCGATGTTCGCCCCTGTTCGAATATGCGTCATTTTTAGCGACAGCACCTTTTAGTCCGTCCACCATTATCCTGAAAATTTCCACATTATCTTTCATCATTTTCATATTTACATCATTTATGGACTTAATGTTAAGAACTGAGGTTTTAAGCCTCATGCCAAGTTCAGTTATCCGGTTTGCTGAAGACATATCCATTGACTGTGTGAGCTCTTTTAAAGAAGGATTTGCCGAAGCTGCATTTATGTGATTATTTTTCATATATTTTTCAACGATACCGATACGCTTCTTTTCAGCAAAATCAATTTCCTTAATGACAAATTCCTCTTCAGCAGTAATGTCTTTAAGAATTTTACCGTTTTTATTTAAAATAGCTGTATTCTTTCTGTTTTCGATCTCTTCAAGTTTTGAATAAAGACTTATTTGAAGATTGAGATTATCACACAAATTATCAATAGACATGTTCATTAAATCCTCCGCATGGAAAAGATACTCGTAATTAATATCGGTCACATGTAAATTTTTAATTAGAAATTTATTGAATATGTCTCATAAAAAAAGCAGGCGTCCCGTTTGAAAGGTCCTTTGTTATCAGGAATATTACGAAAGGTCCTGACAGTTAACCGGAATAATTCAGTCTATTTCGAAGCATCATTGGATTTTTCAAGAATATCGACCGCACTCTTATGTATTACTTTTGAAGATTTGGCAATGTCATTAATTTCAATAACCATTGATGCAAGCATTTCGTTAAGGTCTTCAACCGCTTTAGAGGTGCTTTCAATAGCGGTTTTCTGTTCCATGGAACTGAAACCGATGTTCTTGGAAATCTGGAAATTACTCGTTGTCTGTTCGACAATTGTTTCCATATATTTCTCTTCTACTGTAAAACTTTCTCTCAGCTTCTGTATTGTATCCGCCCCTGAGTTTATTTTCCCTATCATTTCAATTATCAGGGAAGCGGCATCCTTTATTACCACTATTCCGTCTTCAGTCTGCTTCACGCTTTGCCCGATTATGGAGTCTATTTCCTTTATAATTTCCGATGTCTGAAATGCAAGTTTACCTACTTCCTGCGCAACAACCGCAAACCCTTTTCCGGAGTCGCCTGCTCTGGCAGCCTCAATACTGGCATTCAGGGAAAGAAGATTGATCTGATCGGCTATGTTAGTCACCATCTTCACTGTTTCCTGTATTTTTGTTCCGAATTCGCTGAAATCAATAACCGTCTTTTCCACTTCTTCAAGTTTTTCAGTCGCTGTCCGGGTCTTCTCCGATACTGAAATTATTGATTCATATGTGTCATCAAGATTCTTTTTAGTCTCTTTCTGAATGTTTACGAAATCATTTACGATAACTTCCATTTTCTGATTTTCGGAAATCTGTTTTTCCGTAACATCATGTATTCCGGTTGATGATGCAAGCAGTTCCTCAAGTGCGGCAGACATTTCCTCGAAAGCGGCTGACTGACTCTGCATTCTGGAATTCGACGAATCGACAAGACGGTTCTGATCATTTAACTGATTAAAAAGTTCATTTAATTTAAGCTGAATTTCCGCTGCAAGCCCACGTTGATCATCTGACTGTCTCTGGATCAAATCATACTGTTCCTTCATCTGTGCATCATACCTGTCTATAACCGGAATATTCCTGTATGCAATGTAGCATATAATCATGCTTACAATAATAAAGAATATCTCCCTTAATACTACAACCCCGTTTACAAGTTCACCGTTTACAATCGGATGAAATATAAAATTAGCACCGTTCATCTTCGCAACATATATGAAAACAGCCCACAATGAATTACCTAAAACAGATGAATATATCATTACTTTTTTATCATAATGCAGATATGCAAGTATGAGAAATGTCAGAAGTAATGCGGATGAATTATATGACTGTGAAGCATATGTCCATCTTACCGCGGAATCAGTAATTTCCGGCGTATCGAGGGCATATTTGAATTTCTGCACGATAACAGTTAAAACGGGAAGTGTTACGGTAACCCATGTAAGGATTCTGGACGACTTCAGATTTTTTTTTCTGAAATATAATAAAAAAGACAATATTGAAATCACGGTAAAAATTGATGAAGGCAGAATTATGGCAGAAATATTCAGATTTCCGGAGAGTAAAAAAACTATTGAGACAATTTCCATTAAAAAAACTATTAAAAAATATGCAAAGGCGCCCTGTATCTCAAGTCTCTGCCGTGCGGAAAGATTTAAATCATTCATAAAATTCTCCGGAAAACATATCCAAGTTAAAGAAACCTAACAGAAAGTATTTATCAATTCAACTATTTATTTCCAAAATCGTAATAAATTAATAAAAAATTAACGGAATATTTATGAAAATTGAACATTTATCAAATATTTTCATTTTACAAGGATGTTTAAAAAATTGCGATTATGGGGATACTTGGAGAATAAATGATAAAAAACGGATTTTATGAAAATCTGATCAGGGATTTCACAGACTATATAAAAAAGGAAGAGAAGCGCTTTCAAATCAGTGAACGTCTTAAAATTGATCTTCACTGCCATGACCATAACAGCAACGTACCTGATGAACTGCTTGGCAGACTTCTCGGGGTTTCCGAGACATGGCTGCCTTCCGAACATCTTCTTAAATCACTGAAGGATAACAACTGCGATGTAATGACCATTACTAATCATAACAATGCGCGTTCATGCTATGAAATGCAGGACAGGGGATTTGACATACTTACCGGAGCTGAATTCACAGTTGACGTTAATGATTTCAACACAAAAATTCACGTTCTTGCATACGGTTTTGATCCGAAACTTGAAATGAAACTCAACAAAAAAAGAAACAATCTGTATAAATTTATGGAAACTGCTGCTGAAAACAATATTCCTACGATATGGGCTCATCCGCTTTTCCATTACAACTCAGGAACTGAATTTACTCTTGAATTATTTGCAAAACTTTCTCTGGTATTTGAAAGATTTGAGGCCGTTAACGGACAGCGGGATACATGGCAGAATATGCTGGTAAAAACATGGGTGGACAGTCTGACCCCTGAAGTGATAGAAAAGCATTCCAGAAAGTTTAAACTGTCTCCTGATGCATTCTGTACAGCTAAATACCGGAAAACATGTACCGGAGGTTCTGATGAACATATGGGAATTTTTACGGGACTTACCGGATCATATCTTCATGTACCTGATCTGGTGGAAAAATCCAAAACACTGAATGTGTCACAGCTTGCACTTGATGCTTTACGCAGAAACGAAATTGCACCTTTCGGTTCATCTCATGACAGTGAAAAGATGATGGTGGCATTTATTGACTACTTCTGTCAGATAGGAATCAACATTAAAGATCCGGGTTTAATAAGGATGCTGCTTCATAAAGGAAGTCCAAAGGACAAACTTGCGGCATTTTTCATTTCCAACTCTTTTCTTGAACTCAAACGTCATAAACTGACAGGCAGCTTTCTGAACATATTCCACAGATCACTTCTAGGAGAGA
The DNA here is from genome assembly GCA_016928815.1 of Spirochaetota bacterium. GTDB lineage: Bacteria > Spirochaetota > UBA4802 > UBA4802 > JAFGJZ01 > JAFGJZ01. The sequence continues at coordinate 1,720 of JAFGJZ010000079.1, read as the reverse complement.
AACCCGGACTTCAAAAAAGAATTTTTGTTCCCCGTGTTTATAAACCTGTTTTTTCTGAAGTTACAAATATATCCTCCATAGTCGCCAGGAAATCGGATGAAACCCCGCTAAAATTGAAAAATTCAATTGAAAATATTTTCAACCATTTAAATGACATAATAATAGACCGGCTTGAAAGCAAATTCAGGAAGTACAACAGTACCGGCCTGGATTCAAAAATTAATTTTTCACAAATACTTGAAAATTTTGAAATTCCGGGCAGTATCAGAACTTTAATGACCGGGACAATGCATAAAGATAAAAACAGCATGCTGACCGAAATTAACCTGGGAAAAATTACTGACGGTCTCTCCTTTCCTGTACTCGCTTCATCGGTTATTCTCGGAGCGGCATATACTGCTGCGCATGTCCTGTACAATACACGTCCCCTTCTGGAAAAATTTTCTTCTCATATGGGTAAATACCGGTATCCTGAAAGAATGCTCTGGCTGACCGATACATTCGAAGACGGAAATGGAGTTTCAACTGTATTGAAATCCATCCTTGGCGAAATCAGAAGGAAAAACCTGCCGATTGATCTATGCGTCTGCAGTTCTGAACTGAAATCCGAAAAAAATCTGATTGTCCTTAAACCGCTGAAACAATTTTCAGTTTCATTCTACAACAACCATCCGGTAAGAATTCCGGACATCATGGAGCTGTATAATCTTTTCAAACAGGGTGAATATGACAGAGTCATGTCGTCAACCGAAGGGTTCATGGGAGCAGCCGCATTATTCCTGAAAAAGGCTTACAGCGTCCCTGCCTATTTTTACATTCATACAGACTGGATGACTTTTTCCAAAAAAGTGCTCGGCCTTGAAAAAGCGCATACAGACAGACTTAAAAGGCTTCTAAGGGCGTTTTATTCAGGATTTGACGGAGTTTTCACTCTGAATTCGGATCAGTATAAATCCCTGTCAGGATCTTCTTTCGGATTAAATAAAAACCGGGTTTATCTTACCGCACACTGGTCAGACGGAAATTTCAAACCGATGAAGAACAACCGTCAGAAACTTTTCGGAATAGGAACAGATACACCTCTAATTCTATACGCCGGAAGGCTGAGTCCGGAAAAAGGTGTTCATGACATACCGTATATTTACAATGAAATTAAAAAAAGAATTCCTGAAATTAAAATTGTATTTGCCGGAAGCGGACCTTCTGAAGAATTTTTAAGAAAAGAAATACCGTGTGCTGTTTTTACAGGATGGGTAAAACATTCAGATCTTCCTGATTACTATTCATCCTCGGACATTCTGATCCTGCCTTCAAAATTCGATACATTCGGCTGTGTTGTTCTTGAAGCGCTGTCATGCGGAATTCCGGTTGCGGCATACAGATCAAAGGGACCGAAAGATATTATTGCAGACAGACAATGCGGATACCTCGCGGACTCTCCGCGTGAAATAGCAGACTGCATTTCATCCTATTTTAATGACAGAAAAACAATGAACAGATTCAAAAAGGCTGCGGTAAAAAAATCCGCTGAATATAATTCTGAATCAATTATGGAAAAATTTCTTAAAGATATTAAAATGTCATAAAACTAAAGTATCTGATTCAAAGAACTCAGTTCCAAAATTTTTACAATATTTTCAGGAACATTAATCAGTTTGATTTCAAATCCTTTAGCTTTCTGTTTTTTATTTAAAGAAAGAAGCATACCTATCGCGGATGA